>CAYXXJ010000025.1:6859-8350 GCA_964469095.1 uncultured Candidatus Saccharibacteria bacterium | reverse complement strand
GTGTAAAAGTCACCTTTGGCGACCTCACGCTTGTCTTTGACCCTATCTCAAAGAAGGGAACGCTTCCTTCGGTGCGCTTTGGTGCAGATATCGCGCTCATCTCAAGAAATCACCCAGATATGAATGGTGTTGAAGAAGTAACCTATGGCGAGAAGGTGCCGTTTCGCGTAGCAGGTCCTGGCGAGTATGAATACAAAGGAGTGACGGTACAAGGATTCCTTACGAAAAGTCGCTACGGTCTTTCAAAGGGACAAGAGGAAGCAATGAATACTATCTATAGCGTCAAGCTCGAAGGTATGACGCTCGTGCATCTTGGCGCGCTTGCTGACGCGGCCCTTCCACCAGAAGCAAAAGAGGGTATTGATGAAATAGACGTACTGTTCGTACCAGTTGGTGGAGACGGAGTGCTTGATGCTGCTGGTGCTGCAAAACTTGCAACGATGCTTGAGCCAAGAATCATCATTCCGATTCATTGGAGCGGTATGGGAGAAGCAAAAGCACTCGATGCGTATCTTAAGGAAGAGGGAGGAAGTGTTGAGAAAGTGGATAAACTCACCTTGAAGAAAAAAGACGCGCTTGACAAGGATGGTGATATAGTGGTGATAACCCCCTAAGGTATGCGTGACTATCTTGAACATCTGAAGAGAAAGCCAGAGCATGTACGCCGACAGGTAGCCCTTGGTGTATCTGGTGGTGCTGCGGCACTTGTGTTTGTTGGTTGGGCTGCGATGCTTAGTGCCTCAGGCGCGCTCACGTTAAACGATGTGCCAGCAGACAACTCCTTTGCGCAAGACGCACAGAAGACAGGCGCAGGACTTGCGGGAGCTGCAGCTGCGTTCTCGTCAGTGCTCTCAGATGAGCCAACAGTAACTGCGGTTGATGCTGACGCGTCATCGACACTTGATGATTCGCAGGATACCGGAGAGGCGACCGTCATACCTTTTTAATACCCAGCACTGTTCATGGCTAAGAAAGAAGAAGCACCTGTTTCGCCACTTACTGCGGCAAACGTCATAGAACAATCGATCACCGACGAGATGCGCACGTCGTTCATCGACTATGCGATGTCCGTGATTACGGACCGCGCACTCCCTGATGTGCGCGATGGTATGAAGCCGGTGCATCGCCGCATTCTCTACGCGATGGGTGAGATTGGTCTTGGACCAACCGCAAAGACGAAGAAGTCAGCAACAGTAGTGGGCGAGGTGCTTGGTAAGTACCACCCGCACGGTGACGTTGCGGTGTATGACGCGATGGTAAAGCTCGCACAGACCTTCACCACGCGCTACCCGCTCGTAATTGGTCAGGGTAACTTTGGTTCTGTCGACGGAGACCCGCCTGCTGCTATGCGATACACCGAAGCGAAGATGAGTCGCATTGGCGCAGCGATGCTCACTGACCTTGATAAAGAGACGGTCGGTTGGAATCCAAACTATGACGGCACGCTTGAAGAGCCCAAGGTGATGCCTGCAGCAGTGCCGAACCTTCTCT
>CAYXXJ010000025.1:0-6849 GCA_964469095.1 uncultured Candidatus Saccharibacteria bacterium | reverse complement strand
GCAACCAACATTCCTCCGCACAACTTGCGCGAGGTGGTTGATGCCACGATGCATTTGATTGATAACGAAGACGCAACCACTGAAGATCTTCTCCAGTATGTAAAAGGTCCAGACTTCCCACTCGGCGGTATTGCCTTTAATCAGGCGGATATTAGACACGCATATGCTTCAGGAAAGGGTGGTGTGGTGACTCGTGGCGAGGCTGAGATTATCGAAGATAAGAAAGGTTCCTCGATCATCATTACCTCTATTCCATTTCGTGCGAACAAAGCAACGCTCATTGAGCGTATCGCTGAACTTGTGCGCGATAAAAAGCTTGAGGGTGTAAAGGATCTTCGTGACGAGTCTGCAGAGGATATTCGTGTCGTGGTTGAACTGAAGGGTACGGCACACCCGCAGGCGGTATTGAACTCCCTCTATAAACACACTGAACTTGAGACTACCTTCCACTACAACATGCTCGCGCTTGTTGATGGGGTTCCAGAGACGCTTTCCCTTAAAGGTATTCTTGCAGAGTTCGTGAAGCATCGCAGAGAAGTGGTGAAGCTTCGTACTGAGTACGATCTTCGTAAAGCTGAAGAACGCGAACACATTCTTCTTGGTCTTTCAAAAGCACTTGATCATATTGATGAAATCATTGCGATCATCAAGAAATCAAAGGATGTCGTGGATGCTGATATGCAGCTTCGCAAGAAGTTCGGATTTACCGATCGCCAGACTGCAGCCATTCTTGCGATGCGTCTTTCAACACTCTCCGGTCTTGAGCGCAAAAAGATTGAAGACGAACTTACAACCATTCAGGAACTCATTGCGAAGTTGAAGAAGATTCTTTCTTCAGCAAAGAATATTCTTGCAGTTGTGAAAGAGGAACTTACAGAGCTTGCTGAAAAGTATGGCGATGACCGTCGCACCAAGATTGTGAAGGGAGGTGTGAAGAATATCTCTCTTGAAGATCTTGTACCTGATGAGGAAAGCGTGCTTGTTATTACTGCAGGTGGCTACGTGAAGCGTACGAATCCTTCTGAATATAAGGTACAGAAGCGCGGTGGCGTGGGTGTCGTTGATATGTCGACCAAGGAAGAGGATGTGGTGACGCACTTCCTTGCAGCGTCAGCACATGCAGATCTGCTCTTCTTCACAGACTACGGAAAGGCATACCAGACCAAGATGTATGAGATTCCAGAAGGTAAGCGAGCGACCAAGGGAAAGAGCATCATGAACTTCCTCCCGCTTGCAGGTGATGAGAAAGTAACGAGCGTGCTTGCAGTGCCTAAGGGTGCTGAGCTTGCGGCAACCTCAATCTTTTTTGTAACGGAAGAAGGTGTCGTGAAGAAAACTGAAGCTAAGAGTTTCTCTGATGTACGCCGTTCGGGCATCATTGCTATTTCTCTCAAAGGTAAGGATAGACTCGTGTCTGCACACCTCTCGCATGAAGGTGATTCAGTTTCAATTGTCACTTCAAAAGGTCAGTCTATTCGCTTCGACGAAGGAGATGTGCGTGCCATGGGACGCACTGCAGCTGGAGTGCGTGGTATGTCGGTAAAGAAGGGTGATAGCGTTGTGTCTGCAGAAGTAGTGCCTGCCACAGCGAAGAATGGTGCGCTCCTCGTCATTATGAGCAAGGGCTATGGAAAGAAGACTGAACTGTCTGAATACAAAGTGCAGGGCCGTGGTGGCTCAGGTATTAAGACCGCAGAAGTAACCGCAAAGACGGGCGAAATCATTGGTGCAAAAGTGTTGGTAGGGGTTGAAACAAAAGAAGAGGAGATTGTGGTTATCTCTAAGAAAGGACAGGTGATCCGTACCTCAACTGGCGAGATTCCTTCGCTCTCACGTGCGACTCAGGGCGTGCGCATTATGAAGATGCGTGAAGGTGATTCGATTGCCTCGATGGTTGCCCTCTAATATGTCTGAAGGAAAACCTGCCCCACAGTTTGCATCCTATACAGAAGACGGTGTTACTTTTTCTCCTGTACATACAGAAACTCGAGTAGGCGCAGCCCATGTGTATTACGAGATAGGGCAGATTGCAGAGGGTAATACCGAAGAAGAAGAGCGCATGCTTGCAGAAATAGATGAGCTTGAGGATCTTCCTGAAGGGTCAACAAAAGTGGTGCTTAGCGGGAAGCAGTATGTGAAAGTCACCAAAGTGCTTGAAGATAGTCTCCAAAAGAAACAAAGTGCAGAGCACGATATTGAGCGTGGTACTTATTCCTAGTGTCTGTCGATAACGAGTGAGGCTCAGTGTCCGCTCGTGCTATTTTTATACGTAATGGCTCTTAAGGCGTCCGGATTTGCAGATCCGAAGATTAACATCCTCCAAATGGGACTTGCGGAGGGTATGAAGGTTGTCGATATAGGAACGGGTTCTGGTCACTATGCACTCGCTGCTGCAAAGATTGTGGGCGACTCGGGGCGTGTGTATGCGGTTGATGTGCAGGAAGATGTGCTGATTCGCCTTAAGAGTGAGGCGGCAAGCCGCAAGATTCGTACTATTGAAACCATTTGGGGAGATATTGAAAAGAAAGCAGGAACGCTACTTAAAGAGCATTCCGCTGACGCGGTGATTCTTTCAAATGTACTCTTCCAGTTGAGCAAGAAGGAAGAGGCAGCAACTGAGATACGAAGAATCTTGAAGCCAGGAGGGAAGCTCTTGGTGATTGATTGGGCGGGAACTTATAACGGTATGGGACCGCATCAAGATGCAGTACATGCTGAGCATGATGCAGAGGCGCTTTTCATTAATCAGGGCTTCCATAAGGTGAAGTCGTTTCGAGGTGGTGCACATCACTACGCCATTCTCTTCACGAGTCCGTAGTACTATCAAGCTATGAAGGACATCAAACCATTTCAGATGATCATCCTTGCGGTGTTCGCACTCTCCGCACTCCTCGGTCTCTACTTCTTTGCAAACTTTAATGGAGGAGGAGGGACAGCAAAGATAGGTGAAGTAACTATATGGGGAACGCTTCCTAAAGAAGGCGTTGAAGCTGCTATCCAAGAACTTACTGCAACAAATGATGAGTATGCAGACGTAACCTATGCTGAAGTATCAGCAGGATCCTTTAGTAGACAGCTTGCAGATGCCCTTGCAGAAGGTCGAGGACCAGATCTAGTGCTCATTTCTCAAGAAGAGCTTCTCTCTGAACGTGGAAAACTCAAAGTGATTCCCTACGCTACGCTTCCAGCTCGCACCTTCACTGACTCGTTTGTCTCAGAATTCGAGCTCTTCTTAACGGATGAAGGTTCTTATGGTGTGCCGGTTGCGCTTGACCCACTGATGCTCTATTACAACCGCTCAATGCTCTCTTCAGCTGCTATTACCGGAGCACCTCGTACCTGGGAGGCGGTTTCAGGTCTCACGTCAGTCATCGTGAAGCGAGATACTGCAGGAGCGCTCACGCGAAGCCTTATTCCGTTTGGTAGCTACGGAAACGTGACGAATGCCAGAGCAATTCTTTCGCTGCTCTTTCTTCAGGCAGGAACACCGATTACTGCAGAGAGCGAAGTAGGAGTACGCTCAGCACTTGGTTCAGAAAGTTCCTTCGGTCGTCCGGTAGCTGAGTCTGCTGCGACCTACTACGCAGAGTTTGGGGACCCCGCAAAGCTTGTCTACTCATGGAGCCAGGCAAAACCTTCTTCACGTTCGGTGTTCCTTTCGGGAGACCTTGCGCTCTATCCTGGGTTTGCGTCAGAGTTGCCCGGGCTTCAGGAGGCTGCTCCAAACCTCGACTTTGATATGGCACCTATTCCACAACCAGGAACAGGAGGTGCGCGCATGACCTACGGAAAAGCCTACGCGTTTGCGGTAACTCGAGCATCTGACAATGCAGAATCAGCGTATACGGTTGCAACGGCACTCTCAGATGGGAAGCCTGCTTCGGCACTTGTCGGCACGCTTTCCATGGCACCTGCGCGAAAGCAGCTTCTCCTAGCTGCCCCTTCAGACCGTTTTGCCTCCCTTTATTACCCAGAAGCACTTATTGCTAAGGGTTGGCTATCCCCGTCGCCTGCGAGCGTCGATAGTATCTTCTCGGCTATGATAGGGAATATGACAACCGGAAGACAAGATGCCGCTGAGGCCCTTGAAGCAGCAGCAGGGGCGCTCGATGCAGCACTTCGTTAGTATGCGATTTCTCCCACTGCTTCTTGTAGCTCTTCTCCTTCCGCTTGGCGCATTTGCAGCCAAATGTTCTGATCCTGGACCGCAGTGTCTTGTCGCCGCTTCTATTTGTTGCGAGTTCCCAGGGGATGATGTGCCTTCATGTGCAACACAATCACAGTGTGAGAATCAGAATGGGAACGTAGTAGGTGTACCAGGAGAAAACGGTGTCGTAGCAAATGCGCAGACTGACACCGCTACCGCAAATCAGGAAAACACCTCTGCCAATCAAACTAATACTCAGACCGACAATAGTAATAGCAACAGCGACACAGCGTTCCCAACAGAAGAAGATTCATCAGTAGGAGGAAGTGGTACTGGCGGCGGCGCACTCATGAACCCACTCAATGCCTCTACAATCGAAGGACTCCTCGAGGTGGTGCTTGATGCGGTGGTGACTCTCGGTACCATTGCACTCGTCTTGATGCTCGTGTATGTAGGCTATCTCTTTGTTGCAGCACAGGGTAATCCTAAGAAGATTGAAGACGCTCGTGCCGCTCTTATGTGGACTGTTGTCGGTGGACTTGTGCTTCTTGGCGCAAGCGGTCTCTCGCTTGTGATCAAGTCAACCGTTGAAGCACTATGACCTTCGCCGATCTTGTCTATAACACCATTGTGCCGATGATAGACGCGGTGTTTGTCCCACTGCTCTACTCCATCGCTTTTCTCTTCTTTCTTATTGGTGTAGTACGTTATTTCTTTAGTGAAAGTGATGACAAACGAAAGGAGGGGAGGAGCTTTGCCCTCTGGAGCCTTATTGCGCTTGCGGTGATGTTCTCTGTGTGGGGTCTTGTGCGACTCCTTCTCAATACCTTTACGTTCTAACCTATGCCTATTCTCGATCTCATTTCGTTCATCCTAAACCTCATCAACGCGGTCGTAGTTCCGTTTATTTTCACGATCGCGTTTCTCGTTTTTATCTGGGGCATCTTCCAGGCTTTTATTGCAGGAGATGATAAAAAGCGCACTGAAGGAAGAAAACTTGCAGTCTATGGCATTATCGGATTCTTCCTCATGGTCTCCGTCTGGGGCCTCGTAAATATCCTGGTAGGCACCTTTGGATTTGGTGGACAGCGAAGACCGCCTCTTCCAAGTTTTGGAAGTCCTTCTCCAGGAATCAACTCAGGTTCTTTTGGGGATAGTGCTTCAGATGAGGGAGGGTTGCCACTTGGAGCCTCGTGTCCAAGCAGGGCAGACGCTGATTGTGCGTCTGGTGAGTGCGATTCAGATGGTCCTGGGCAGCCTTGGGTGTGTGTTCCTCAGCGCACAAACTAAGCTACGTTTTCCACACAGAGCGCTTGCTGCAGGCTCCTGGGGGTCTATCCTATACCTATAGCAACTAAGGGCTCATAAACCATCACAATGAAAAAATTAGCACCGTTCGCTGCTGCAGCTGCTTGGGCACTTCCGGCGCTCGCACTTGCACAGACGAGCATTACTGGGCTTGCGGCAATCATCACGAACCTCATCAATGGCGTGTTTGTACCATTGGTATTCGCGATTGCCTTCCTCGTCTTTATCTGGGGCGTCTTCCGTTACTTTATTGGTGGCGGTGATGATGACCGTAAAAAGGCAGTACAGCTCATGCTCTACGGTATCGCTGGCTTCTTCGTGATGGTGTCCGTGTGGGGCCTCGTCAACATTCTCGTTGGTACCTTTAACTTGAATTCAAACGTCCCACAGCTTCCTCCAGCTCCTGGGCCTCGATAAGTAACTCCTATCAAAAACCGCGCTTCCTTTGTGGAGCGCGGTTTTTGTAATGGTATAGTTTTCGTATGACTCTCGGTAGTGTGGTTGCATACTTCTTCTTCCAGCTGCTCATCCCGCTTATGTTCTCGGTGGCGGTTGGTTCCTTTCTCTGGGGCACAAGTCTTTTCTTTCTTGCAGGGGGTAAAGATGAAGATCTTGCTGATCATGGGAAGCACGTGATGCTCTACGGCTTCTTGGCGCTTATCGTCACAGTCCTCACCTATATGCTCCTCGCCTTTATTCGTGGGGGAGTGTAGCAGGGTATACTAACGCTATGGACGAATTCATCGATAACTTTTCAGCACAGATTCTTGAGCCCATTATTACGCTTCTCGCGCTTGCAGCGTTTGTGCTCTTTTTATGGGGTGTGGTGCAGTTTATCCGTGCGGGCTCTGATGGAGGCAAGGGAAAAGAAGAAGGCCGCCAGCATATGATCTGGGGTATTGTGGGACTTTTCGTTATCTTCGGCGCAAACGCAATCGTACGCTTTATTCAAGCAACAGCTGACTCGCTGTTGAACTAGTGCTGGAGAGAGGACTCGAACCTCCACCTCTTTCGAGACGTGCTCCTAAGGCACGCGCGGCTACCAATTACGCCACTCCAGCGTCTACACACAATACCGTATTTCTTGCGGGTCCGCCCAGTAGGATTCGAACCTACGACCTGCGGATTAAGAGTCCGTTGCTCTACCAACTGAGCTATGGGCGGTGAACCTTCGAATACTAACGGATACCCGCTGCTTATTCAACAGGCAGTGCGAGGAAGGCCAGGCCCCCAATCCTGGTATACTTTGGCGATATAAGCAGTATCTGTACATATGGAATCATCGAGCGCCAATAAAGAGCAGCGTCCACCGCAGATAGTGCGTGAGAAAATTGATGCGTATCTTCGTTCACCAGAAGGAAAGGAGTGTCTTGGAGCTACAGCTGAGAATTATG
>CAYXXJ010000024.1:6837-8367 GCA_964469095.1 uncultured Candidatus Saccharibacteria bacterium | reverse complement strand
ATGGAGGGATATCTAGGAAGTGAGTACCAGGTACTCGGGTCTGTTGGGAATGTCCGCGATCTCCCTAAAACAAACAAAGACGCCGTTGATATTGAGGGTGGGTTTATTCCTCGGTATATCGTTTCTCCTGAAAAACGAGACGTTATCGAGAAGATCTCTAAGGCTGCTGCAAAGGCAGATGAGGTTCTCCTTGCAACCGACCCAGACCGCGAAGGAGAGGCTATTGCCTGGCATATTAAGGAGGCTGTTGGCCTTAAGTCCCCGAAGCGCGTGGTGTTCCACGAGATCACCAAGGATGCAATCAAAGAAGCTATTACGCACCCACGAAAGATTGATGACAACCTCCGCTACGCACAAGAAGCACGTCGAGTGCTCGATCGCCTTGTAGGGTACGACCTCTCGGGGCTCATCTGGAAAAAGGTACGCTACGGCCTTTCAGCGGGTCGCGTACAGTCCCCTGCTCTACGTATTCTTGCTGAGCGCGAGCGTGAGATTAAGGCATTTATTCCAGAGTCCTACTACGTCCTCTCAGCGCTCTTCAAGACGAAGAACGGTAGCTTCCCCGCTACCTGCGTAGAAGAACCAAAGACGAAGGAAGAAGCTGATCGAATTGTTGCGGCTGGACACACTGCTTCTTGGAAAGTAGGAAGCGTGACTGAAAAGAGCGAGGAACGAAGCCCTCGCCCTCCGTTTACCACCTCTACTCTCCAGCAGGCAGCGTCCACGAGACTCGGGTTTGCTCCGTCACGAACCATGCGCGCCGCACAGAAACTCTACGAAGCAGGCCACATCACCTACATGCGTACTGACTCAGTAAATCTTGCTAAAGAAGCAGTGGGTAAACTGTGTGCTGTTGCAGAAAAAGAGTTCGGCAAAGAGTACGTTGAGGCACGCACCTATAAAACCAAATCAAAGAACGCTCAGGAAGCGCACGAAGCAGTGCGTCCTACAGAACCCGCCAAAGCCAAGGCTGGTGCAACGGGAGACGAACAGGCGCTTTACGAGCTCATCCGTATTCGTGCAGTAGCGTCGCAAATGGCAAGCGCAAAGATGATGCGTACTCGCATTGATGCGGTGGCGGACGCAGCTATCCCTGCCTTTGCTGCAAACGGCTCTCGCGTCATGTTCCCCGGCTGGCTTGCACTTGATACCAAAGCAAGAGGTGAAGACGTTGAACTTCCTAAGGTAAGCGAGGGGGACTCGCTCACCCTTGAGTCTCTTGCGCACGAAGAAAAACAAACCCAGCCACCAAACCGCTACACCGAAGCAGGTCTCGTGAAAGAACTTGAGAAGCGCGGTATTGGCCGCCCTTCGACCTACGCATCCATCATGAAAACTATTCAGGATCGCGGCTATGTTGATAAGGACGGACGTACGCTTAAACCAACCGCAACCGGCATGGTGGTGTCTGGTTGGCTTGAAGAACATTTTGCAGACTATATCTCTGACTCTTTCACTGCAGAGATGGAAGATGAGCTTGATGAAATGTCTCGTGGTGAACGTGCCTATGAAAAAACACTCGCTGATTTC
>CAYXXJ010000024.1:2388-6827 GCA_964469095.1 uncultured Candidatus Saccharibacteria bacterium | reverse complement strand
AAAATCTTCCAAAAGCAACTTCGCTTGGTAAGGCACCTGAGGAATTCCCCTGCCCTAAGTGCGGAAGCTCGATGGAGTACAAACTTGGTCGTGGCGGTACTTTCATGAGTTGTACTCGCTATCCTGACTGTGAGGGCGCGCGCCAAGAAGACGGACACGAGGTGAAGCCTGACGAGCCCATTGGCATACATCCTGAGACAGGTCTCCCTATCTTCATGCGCACCGGACGCTTTGGTCCGTATGTAGAAATGCCAGACGCCCCTAAGCCAGAAGCGCCGGCAGAAGAAGTGGAAGAACCAAAGCCTACAAAGAAAGCCACTAAGAAAGTTGCGAAAAAGAAGAAAGCTAAGAAAGTGGCGTTTTCTGGTAAGCGAGCATCACTTCCTCCTGGTACTAACGTTGCAGACGTTACTCTCGCTGATGCAGTGAAATATCTTTCGCTTCCTCGTGAACTTGGTCTGCATCCTGTCTCTGGCCTCCCTATTACCGCAAACACCGGACGCTTTGGTCCGTATGTTGCCCACAATGGTGAATTCCGTTCAATAAAGAAAGGTGGCGATCCCTACACCATTACTCTTGCAGAAGCACAGGTACTGGTTGATACGCCAAAAGCTCCACCAAAAGGTGCAACAATTGCAAAAGAACTTGGTAAGCATCCAAAGACCGGCAAAGCGCTCACGCTATACAAATCAAAGCAGGGGTACTTCCTTAAGAAAGGACTTCGTCGTATTTACCTTCCTGACTCAGTGAACCCTGATGAGTTCTCAGTGACAGAAGCTGCTGACTATCTTAAATAGAGAAACACCGCCTAAGGAAGGCGGTGTTTGTACGAAAAGATGCGTCTTAGCGAGGAATTCGAAGATCTGAAGGAGCACTGAACGATCCACCTCCTGGTAGATTCGCACAGAGCGCTCCATCTTTGTCGCGTGTCGGATGGTTTCCGCCACACGCTTCGCATCGTTCACTTTGACGTGGGGTTTTGGGTTCGTCCGTCATATAGATCGGCCGCACTTTAACGGTGCCGAAGCTCCCGCATGAAGTGCACATAGCGATCTTTCGCGGATCACTGTGCCCTGTGTTACAGGCAGTGCACACGTAGGTCGTTAGTACTTCCTCGACCATTCCCTTCCTCCATCGCTTTGAAAAGAGCGAAGCCATGACTATACTTCTCTCCATGACCACGGTCAAGGAAGTTATCAACGCCATGAAGGAGCCTTCTCCTGAAGATATTGCTCTAGTGGAGAAAGCCTATGCCTTTGCCAAAGATGCGCATAAAGACCATAAGCGTTATTCAGGCGAACCCTATTTCATACACCCTGCAGCAACAGCAAAGATCCTTGCTGAGCTTGGCATGGACGCAGAAACCATCGCTGCAGGACTCCTCCATGATGCGATCGAAGACACGCACGTCTCTCCTGAGGCGGTAGAACGTGAGTTTGGGAAGACCGTACTCTTTCTTGTTGAAGGAGTCACGAAGCTTGGGCAACATCAGTACCACGGCACGGAGCGCCACGCGGAAAGTCTCCGCCGCTTATTGGTCGCCACCTCTGCTGATGTACGGGTACTCATCATCAAACTCGCCGATCGTTATCACAACATGACGACGATTGAGCATGTGCCCAAGGAAAAGCAGCGACGCATTGCGCTTGAGACACTTGAAATCTACGCACCTCTTGCAAACCGTCTTGGTATGGGACGTATGAAGAAGGATCTTGAGGATCTCGCATTTCCCTATATTGATCCGGATGCGTACAACCACGCGGTTGAGGTACGAAAACTCAAGAATAAAGAAACCGAAGCAGGTCTCAAGAAGGTGCAGAAAGAACTCCAGCGAGAGCTTGCCAAGAAAGGCTTGCACGACTTCAAGACTTCAATGCGCGTGAAAGGTTTGTGGAGCCTCCATCAGAAACTGAAGCGGAAGAATGATGACATCACTGAGATCCACGATATCGCAGCGCTTCGCGTCATCGTAAAGTCGGTTGACGACTGCTATCTCGTGCTTGGTGCAATCCATGCAAAGTTCCGTCCTCTCCCAGGTGAGTTTAAGGACTATATCGCCTTCCCAAAACCAAACGGATATCAATCGCTCCATACCACAGTTCTCACTGAAGAAGCGGGAGTGGTTGAGATGCAGGTACGAACTGAAGAGATGCATAAACGTGCGCAGTTTGGTGTGGCGTCTCACATGTCATACAAGCAACTTGGCAAAACTGCAGGTAAGGGTGCGTTTGAGGTACTGTCATTCTCGTGGGTACGCGATCTTGTTCCTACCCTCTTGAACTTCTCGAAACCTGCTGCGCCTGCAAAGACTCCAACCAAACCAACAAAGAAGGCAGCGCCACCACAGTGGCTTTCAGAACTTGCTGATGTACATACCTCGATGGCTGAATCGAGTGAGTTTGTCGATCGCCTGAAAGAAGATTTCTTCTCGCATCGCGTGTTTGTGTTTACCCCTACCGGTGACGTAATCGATCTCCCTATTCACTCAACGCCTATTGATTTTGCCTACGCGATTCATAGCGATCTGGGAAATCGTATGCAGGGTGCAAAGGTAAATAACAAGATGGTCGCGTTTGATACCCCCCTTCGTAACGGAGACATTGTGGAAGTGATGACCCGTGAATCAGTACGGCCGACACCCAAATGGCTTGATATGGCAAAAACAACCGTAGCACGTCGTCATATACGTGCGGCGCTTGAAGTAGATGAACGCGGCGCAGGACCTGCACCAAAGCCTGATTCGCGACCAGAACGAAAGAAAGCACTTAGGAAGAAACCGAAACGTTAGACGGTAAAGTTTCGAACTGAATAGAGTTCGTTGTCGGTTTCTCCTGACTCAAGAGCAGGACTCTCTTCTCCTCTAGGCGCTTCTGGAGTAGCCGGTGCTACTTTCATACCAGCTTCAGCAGCAAGAGCTGCAACAATGTTTGAAAGATCTTCCGGTGAAAAGAACTCGATCATGACGCGACCTCCCTGGGGACGATTCTCAATGAGTACGCGAGTACCGAGTGTCTCGGTGAGTGATTTCTCAATCTCCATCATCTCTGGAGTCTTGTCGTGCTTTCGTATCTTGTCTTGTGCAATACGGCGCACCATCTGCTCTACATGACGCACGGTGGTCTTTTTAAGCACAATCTCCTTAAAGAGTGTCTCCTGCTCTTGTGGGCGATCTGAGAGCATCAGGAGGGCACGTGCATGTCCTTCAGTAAGTTCTTTACCGACAATCGCGTGCTGCACCGCTTCAGGGAGGTTCAAGAGACGAATTGAGTTTGAAACAAACTCACGACTACGCCCCACTTTTGCAGCGACCTCAGAGTGCGAGAGACCGAATTCATCAATCAGTTGCTTCAGTGCTTTTGCGCGATCAATGGCGTTCAGGTCTTCACGCTGAAGGTTCTCGATGATTGCGAGTTCGAGTTTAGTACGATCGTCTGCAAGCTCCTGACGAATCACTACAGGAACGGTCTTAAGACCAATCAACTTTGATGCGCGCAATCTTCGTTCCCCCGCAATGAGTTCGTACTCGCTACCAAGACCCCCATCAGCACGCTCTACGTCTTTTCTCGTCACTACAAGCGGCATCAAGACGCCGTACTGGCGAATAGATTCAGCAAGCGCCTTTAACGCTTCTTCATTAAACTCTTTTCGTGGCTGGTATGGGTTAGGGACGATCTTATCCACCTCAACCCAGTACACTGAGTCATATTTCGTTGTGTCCTGCATGATGCGCGCATGATACCACGCACCTTTATTTACTAAATAGAGAGGGAGTGAAAACTTGTGTATGAAGTGTTAATATCCGACCTGTTAGGTGCGATAGAATGCCGCGGTGATGAAATTGGTAGACATAGGGGTCTCAAAATCCCCTGTCGGAAACGACGTGCGGGTTCGAGTCCCGCCTGCGGCACCCATTGAAGAAAACAAAGCGGTACTACTTGCTTACCTGATTGGTATTGCGCTCGGAGACGGAAACCTGTCCTGCCCCAACGGCAGAGCCACCCGCTTACGAATTACTTGTGACGAAAAATACCCTCACCTTGCTGATGAAATCAGTAAGACTCTTACGTATCTTTTCCCGAAGAATACAGTTTCTCGAATTCCCAGACTCAAATCTCATTGCTTCGATATAAGTGTGTATTCGAATAAATTAAACCATTGGATGCCCTGGCGGGTTGGGTTGGGTTCTAAAGCCCTTCAAAAAGCTCGAGTTCCTAGTTGGATACGATTTAATTCATCTTACACAAAAGCATGTTGCGAGGATTAATTCAAACGGATGGCTGCATTTATAAAGATCGTGGTTATGTGATGGTTAATTTTACGAACAACTGCCGCGAACTTGCTGAAGACGCAAGAGACATGATGATTCAGTTGGGTTTTAAACCATCTTTCATGGCAGTGCGAGTACCTACTGGAACAAAATACACGGCTCGTATTGCACG
>CAYXXJ010000024.1:0-2378 GCA_964469095.1 uncultured Candidatus Saccharibacteria bacterium | reverse complement strand
GAAACACACGTCTCTTTATCGAAAAATTACAACTCTACAAAAAATAAAAACAACTTCCACATCATCCGTCCCCAAGCTACAATCGCGAAGGACTTACAGCAGAGAAAGGTTATGCATGCCAGCAACTGCGAACTGGATCGCTCGCGCTTATGAGCGGGAGCAAGGACTACAGCAGCGCGGTGTCTATTGGCGTCACGACGGAAACCCCAAGCGACCATACGCAAGGCTTCGTTCAGGTCTGATTTCTAACGGATATTTCAATGGTGCGGTCATGGCCGAAAGCCCTGCACTGCTTGATTATGCGGTACGTGAGCTGATCTATGAGTACGGCGAGCGCACTGGCCATCCTATTAGTGCTATTGCACAGTTACTCTCACGAAAACCACCCTCAGATCTTCCAAACCGAGTAGTCGGACCAGCAATGGGCGCAATCACACTCGCCCACGAAGTAGCTCGGCTTCTCGACAACATGTTTGCGCTTGATGGTAATGTACGAACTTCGTTTGCTGAGAAACAGGAAGACGTGTTTGTCTTCAAGCGGAATCTTCCTCGTACAGGTGAACGCATCATGCTCGTTGAAGATACGATCACGACTGCCGGTAGTATCCGCAAGGTACGCACGGCAGTGACAACGCTTCTTGGAGAGGTTTCGTTTAGCAAGTACCTTATGGTGCTGTGTAACCGGACCGGACAACAAGAAATCGATGGTATGGAAATCATCTCCTACGTCGACAGCGTCTTTCACACCTGGGAAGAAGGCAACAATCCGTTCACAGGCGGAAAGGAGCTTGTCCCCGTCGTTGAGAACGTAAAAGAGAATTGGGATCTTCTGACGAAGGACTACCCGTAATTATGCCGCCCCCGACTCGTGTCGGGGGCGTACTCTTTTGACGAAGACTCTCTTGTCTACTATAACGAATGCAGAGGGTTGTAAGGAAAGGAATAGCACATGAACGCTTCTGTAGCGCCAACGCGACGGTTTACCGTCCCGATAGCAAAAGATGAGGGTCTTCTCTATCCCATCTACAACGGCGGGACAGTCGAACAATCGCTTCAGAAACGAACGCTCACTATGGACGAATTCGACCAGGTGAACATCTTTGCTGGTCTTTGTAAGACCTGTAAGGATCGTGGTGATGTGCCAAACACAAGCTGGCCGGCTATCCCGTACTGCAAAGCATCGGGCCCGCATTTCCATCTCGCATTTGATTGCGCTGATGGTAGTGGCACAGTTCCAGCGCCGATCGCCTCGAGACCGTTCTTTGAAGAGGTGTTCGCGCATCTCGACATTAATCTCGGTATTCACGAAACTGCCGTGATGCATGAAGTACTCGAGCGAACCTGTCTCGATAAACTTCTACCCGAACTCACCGAAACCGAGAAAACTATTCTCGCTTCGGAAAAACTTTTCAAGGATTTGCTCCGCTTCGGCTTTGCAAGTTTTTAAAGAAAAGGCCCGCGCATATGCGCGGGCCTTTGTATTAATCTTTCACCATAGGAACGAGTGCGTCGTGATACTTGAGTGCCGCAGCTTTCACTGCATCAGCCCATGCTTCTTTCACGCTTGAAGCTTCAGCAATGCCGCGCCCCACGTTCACAATCCAAGGAGCAGAGCGTCCCTGCATAACTTTCGCTACCGCCTCCGCTTCCCCACCTTGAGCGCCAACGCCCGGGATGAGGAATGGAGCATCGACCGACAGGTCTGCAATTTTTTTGAGTTGCACCATATCGGTTGCGCCGACCACAAGCCCGTGACCTGCAAGTGTTGCGTCTCCCGCAACATATTCAGCGAGCGTCATGTTGCATGACAAAAGATCGAGTTCTTGAAGCCTACTAGCGCCATCATTTGATGTGCGTGCAAGCACAAAACAATCGATACCAAGTTTCGTGAATTCGCTTGTAACGTCGTCGATACCCATATACGGGTTTACGGTCACAATGTCAGCACCGAGCTTTTTCGCAAAAGCTGCAGATCGAGCTGAGGTGTTTCCAATGTCGCCGTATTTGCGGTCAAGAATCACCGCAGCATGCGGGTGTCTTGTTCGAATACGATCGACAACTGCTTTCACGATCTTTCGATCGTAGTCCGCCCAGAATTCAAAGTTCAGTTTGAATGCAGCAGCAACGGGTGCTGTGTACTCAATGATTTCGAGTGCGTACTGAAACGCAAAGTCTTCGTTATCAACGAGCATGTCTGAGACGCCATACCCCTGACTCCGGACCACTTTCTGTGCGTGTTCCGGATCTGGATCAAGCCCAACGCAAACATGCTTCCCTGCCTTGTTGGCAGCAGCAATCTTTTCAAATCCTTTTCCCAAGATGTTCTCCTTGTAGCAGGACGACTGTCCATTTCGGATACTACGCCACGAAATTGGAAC
>CAYXXJ010000023.1:8262-8545 GCA_964469095.1 uncultured Candidatus Saccharibacteria bacterium | reverse complement strand
ATCTGCCACCAAGTCATAGACGAACAATACCAAAGAGTAGCGCTAGTTGTAATTTTTATAGAGAGATGTAATTGTCAGGAAAGAGGAGGTAGGTACATGACATTCCTTGTGGCAGTTACTGCCATTTTGTTCATCAGTGCAGCCGTCGTTTCAGTCTCCCATTTCTATTGGGGGTACACCGACTGTTGCGAAGAAAAAGCAGGCGGCACTTCTGGTCGTAACTCTGAACTTCAGGGTTTCTTCTATGACCAAGGGCGCCGTCATGCCCTTTCGCGTTTTGAAC
>CAYXXJ010000023.1:0-8252 GCA_964469095.1 uncultured Candidatus Saccharibacteria bacterium | reverse complement strand
GCTTAACGAAAAGATCTCGCGAGGCGAAGACGTGGAGCATATGCTCACACGCACTCCCTTTATGGACATGCAGTCGGTCGTAGACAATGAATGCGACCTAGATGAGCTTCGTGAAGTGATCAAGACGTGGAAGGCGCGACGTACCAGACTTGAAAAGAAGCTTGGCATAGAGCGCCAAGGGTCTGCACTCGCTACATAACACTAGGGCCGTCTCGTTCGAGACGGCCCTTTTCATAACCACCCAATCACTCCCCCGGGCACGCTTCAAACTGACAGTCAGGACCGGTACGCCCTACATAGGAGCCATCCGGGCACAGCTTTGCATCCATGGTACAGACAACTGATTCTTCAGAGGAAGGTGCTTCTGGCAGTACACTCTGTTCGACGTTTTCAAACGAACTCCCGTCAGGAGTCATACAGCGCTCGGGATAGCTTTCCTGAATCGGATACCCCGCTTCTTTACACTCAGCAAACGAAGTTATTCCCTCTATTCTTGCCTGACTGAATCCTTGATCAAACCCAAAGAAATACCCTATCGCCGCTCCGAAGGCGATACTCGCGAACACTAAAAGAAAAACGCGTTTTGCCATCTCTTTACTATATACGACACACCGCGAAGCCTAGGCTTCGCGGTGTGTGTTTGGCGCACCTACCTAGAACCAACCGAAACCGAAACCTGCAAGATAAAGACCAACAAGCACCGTAAGCACACCGTCAATCATGAACCATTTACGATTAAGGAAGTGCTTCGTCCACGCATCAAGCGTTGATTCTTTGAGGAAGAGGTATGCAGCTCCCTTCACTACTGCAAGCCATGCAAAAAGCGATACAAGCATGGTTGGGAGCGTATCCCAGACATTGTGCAAATTCACAATAAAGAGACCAATGAGGAGGGTCATAAGCCCAACAACAAGACGAGCTGATTTATCCTCAACGAGCGCCCCTACCGCAAGCAGTATCTGACGACGGCGCGTGAGTACAGCTAGCCCAGCAATGATCATGTAGAGACCGAACACTTTCGAGAGCAGAATAGTAAGCAACATATAGGTACGTAAGGGATAACATACTAAGTATAGCGAGTATGCAGGGTACCAAGAGGCCCTCTGTGTAAAACAAAAACGCCCACCGTAGAGGTGGGCGTTACTGTAGCTACACGAACGCGGGCATACGTCGTTCAATCGCGTGCTGCCAAGAGGTGGTCAGTGACTCGTAGAGGCGCTTCGCATCTGGCTTCGATGTACCTGTCGGTGCATGGAAACCAAGCGCGACCGCTTCTTCAAGTGAGAGGCCAAGTGTCTTCAGTCCTTTTTGAAAAGAACCGAAGAGCTGACCAAAGACACACCACTTGTCAGACGCGACGTCGAGACGATCCGGATCGATGGCAAGTTCCCAATTCGGGTACACCACGTCCATCCGTTTCGCGCCGTGTGGCTCGAGAGTTGAGAGGTACATGAGGTTCCCTTTCTGCTTCTTATTATAGGACTGTAATTTTAGAATGTAAAGAGTGTGGTGGTGATAGGTACTACTTGCATTTTGTTGCACTTCATGGTATTATTTATTCACCTCGGGCGGCACCTGCCGCACGCGAGGGAATGCACAAGGAGGCATCATGACTGATACCACAGTCGCACCAGCACCGGTGAAGAAAGGTCGCACTTGGGGGTACTTTACCGTCCGTCAAGGTTTTGCGATCCCCTTCTCACTCGCGCTTGCGCTGTTCTTCTTGTTTTGGAACCCCCATGCGGAGACTGCAGCGGAAGGCGCGCTCTGGATGTTTATTCCTTCGATGATCATCTTCGGATGGTATCTTGGAATAACCCAGATCCGGCCTGTCATCACCGCACCGATGTTTGAGTCGCACTTCGCGGCTGCAAAAGACTTCGGTGTGTCGATCTGGCCGCCTATCGTGACGAGCGTCATGCTCTTGTTGTCGGCAACTATGGGTACAGTTGAGGTCCTGTGGATCCATTTGGATATCGACATGACCAAGATTGAACTCGGCATTGCTGCGATGGTCTATGTGGCCTTCGGACTCGACGCCATGGGATCGATCTTCACCCTGCTCAAGAATCGCCTCACAAGCGAAGAAGGCATGGGCCGCATGGCAAGCTAAGTCAGGCAGATCGGGCGGGCGGAGCGAAAGCTCCGCCCGTTTTCTTTTACCTACCTATGAGAAACGTAAACACCGCTTCAACAAATGAGAAGAACGGTCCAGAGAACAGATAGCTGAAGACAATAAGGAAGATCAGGAGACCGGTAAATCCACCGACACGTGCCTCAAACTGCTGAAGTGGAAGTGCGTAACGAAACGGTAGTAAACCACGAAGTACCGTAAACCCATCAAGTGGTGGAAACGGGATAAGGTTAAACAATCCGAGGAAGAGATTTACCAAGACAATCGTTGCGGCAACACTCCCAAACTCCGTCATACCAGCAGAAAAGGCATAGCGTGCGATAAGCGCAAACACAACCGCAATAAAAAGGTTTGTTGCAACACCCGCAACTCCTACAATCGCCTCCCCCCATCGCGCATTTTTAAGGTTGTGCGGATTGTAGGGCACTGGCTTTGCCCACCCAAAGAGCATACCTGCATTTGTAAGCACCAGAAGTCCAGGAATAAGGACTGAACCAATTGGATCAATATGCGGAACAGGATTTAAAGTGAGACGACCCGCAAGCTTTGCAGTTGGGTCACCAAGCGCGTTTGCTGCGTAGCCGTGCGCAACCTCATGCACGATAATCGAGAGAATTAAGACCACGATGGTGAATACCATTTCCATAGGGGGAGTATAACAAAAGCCGCTACGTGTCGTACGTAGCGGCCTTCCTTAGCGTCTTTGCATAATTAGCGCAGTAACCGCGCCTGCAATGCCGCCACCAAGAAAACTGGCGATACCGACTGCTTCCGTTGTTTTGTATCCAAGCGAGGCAGCGGTGTCGACATAGAGCGGCGCAAGCAGGAGTGGTCCTCCTACAAAGAGCGCAAAAAGGAGTATATAGAGCACTACTGCCCCGAAGAGTTTCAGTACTTTTTTGAGGACGAGTGAAGCCACTTGTGGAGCTACTTCTTCCATGGGTTTTCCTTCCCAAACCAGCCCCTAAGGCCGGTGGGACCGAGTTTGCCATACTTCCTCCCCCTATGCTATAGTCCCGGGACTTATGGCACGCGCTTGCGACATCACTGGCAAATCGACGCAGATTGGCGGACGGTACTCTAACCGTACCCGTGCAACGCAGTTCAACCCAACCGGAAAGGTTCGCCGTAAGGCAAACCTCCAGAAGCGTCGCGTCTATGTAGCCGAGCTTGGAAAAGCTGTCCTCGTTGATATCAGCGCCAAGGGACTTCGCCACATCAAGAAGAACGGTGCCTTCGCCACCCTCAAAAAAGCAAAAGTTATCTAGCAAAGAACCCCGCACGTGCGGGGTTCTTTCATTCTTTCTCGACCGGACGCACCTCAAGCCTCCCTTCCCCAACACTAATCCGGTTTATAAGTTGCGCTATCTTCCCTGCATTAAACTGCGCGACGGTATCAGCGTGCATATAAAACGCGTCTTCGGCAGGACCACCTTTTTCTGGTATACGCACAATCTTCCATTGAGCACCTTCTTTTTGTGCAGCCGTTGCTTTGACAGCTAGTACCGCATACGCATCAATAAGGGTCTTTGCGAGCCTCCATCCTGCCTCTGTATCGATATAGCCTTTCTGCTCGTAGGCAATGTGCGGGCCTTCCATAACCTCTAGTATACCTATTTCGCTCGCACCGTCTTCCCATCACTTTGAAACACCACCGCACCCTCACCAAGCGTTGAAAAGACAGGTATACCCGCTGCACGTATTCTCGCCAGAACCTCTTCATGTGGGTGCCCATACGAATTATCCTTCCCTGCTGAGATAACAACCGCACCAGGAGCAACGGCCGCAAGAAAGGCCTCTCCTGTTGAAGTGCGTGACCCATGATGCCCAGCTTTTAGCACATCACTTTCAAGAGACGCGCCGTCTATTGAGACAAGGTAGTTCTCGATTGCTTCAGGAGAATCCCCCGTCAACATAAACGAAGTATCGCCATATACGAGACGAGCAACAACTGATCCGGTATTCGTCTCAACAGAAGACACGTCCCGATCTGGAAAGAGCACATCAAGATACGCTCCACCTCCTATCTGGATTCGATCACCTCGTCGTACTTCGTAGGTAAGGAGATCTTTTTCTACTTGCGCTGCTGCTTCAAGTGCTTCCACTTGATTAGTCGTTGCTTCAACCCCTGAGGAAAGAAAGGCATGTACTGCATATCGATCAAACACTCCAGGAAGCCCTCCAATATGATCAGCATCAGGATGGGTTTCAATAACTACATCGATACTTCGCTGAAGCGGACTTAGCTGACCTCCAAGCTCACGAAGTACTGAACGGTCTCTACCGCCATCGATAAGGAGTGTGTTCCCGGTAGGACTTTCAATGAGAATGGCGTCACCTTGGCCAACATCGAGAAAAGACACTGTGAGTGCCTGGGTTTTTGAGAATATTACGAGCCACACACACAAATTACCTAGCACCACCCCTAGCAAGACGAGGGTGAAGAAACTTTTGCGCATACAACCTACGCCGCCTCTGTGAGTGAGCCTGCGGTGGCGATACGGACTATATTACGAATGCGGTCGAGCATAGCGCGATGCTCTTCGTCTCGTAGCTCATCAAACTGACCTCTGGTCTTTTCCGACATAACATCCATACTGACTGACTGCCCAAAGTCGATTAGATAAAAACGTCCCTTCGCATCAACCATGATGTTTTTGTCCTTAACATCACCGTGCAAACACACTTCATGCATTGCATTTACGAAGTCTTCAATTTCTTGCCATAACTCTTGTCTCGATTCTTCTGTAGAAAAACGCTCTCGTAGCGCAGCAAGAATGGTGTCTTGTAGTTGTATTTGAGAAGGTGCTTCAGTCAAAATAGCTTCGAGTGTAACTCCCTGCACTTCTTCCATTCCGTAGCACTGGAATTTGCCCCGCTTATAAAAGAAGTACGGATGCGGCACGCCCATATGTTTTCCTACGCCACGTCGATTTTCAGCAGCTTCGATCTGGGTAATTGTCTCTACTTCACGGAGCATGTCATGCTCAGCGTCCACTGAAAGAGTTTTTGCTGTCGGAGCAAGAAGATATTTGATCGCAATAGGACTCTCTACACCTTCCATCTGCACACGCTTTACGCGCGCCGTAGTACCTGCACCAAGTAAGTTGCCATTCTCAACAAAGGCTTCGCGTAGTTTTGTAGCTAGACTCTCTTGTATACCCGATGTTCCTTCCCACGCAGCGCGTAGCGCCTCATCAGAAGCAAAATACTCAATGATTGCTTTCTCTCGAGCTTCAGTAACCATCTCCATATACCCCATGCGCTGCTCTGCGACGAGCGTATCCTCACTCGCTTCTTCAGCAATTTTCTCAACGACTTTGTAGTGTCGTACCCATAATTCTTTTGGTAGCAGGCGGAAGTATTTAAGAAGTCCTGGTTCTGCGTCTTGAAGATCTGCTTCTATATCGTCAGGGGTGATTGTTTCAAGAGAAGTAACGTGAGGTGCTGGGGGCCAGTTGCGTTTTGAATCCATAGTGAGAATGGTATATGCCTCTTACTCTTTCACCAAATCATGAACAATTCATACCCCTAGGCTATACTTCCTTCATATGACCTATACCGCACGCACCTTTACCCTCCCTGAGCTTCCTGGCCTCTCTAAAGAGCAGGTTGAAGCACACCTCGCCCTCTACGAAGGCTACGTTAAGCACACCAACCTCATTCTCGAGAAGATAGCTGAGCTGCGAGAGAAGGACGCTGAAGGTAACGCCTATATCATCAACGAGCTGCGCCGCCGCATGGGTTTTGAGTTTGATGGCATGCGCATGCACGAATACTATTTCGAGCAGCTTGAGGGAGGGAGCGAAGACGCACAGAAAGAATCGCCCCTTGCTGACGCGGCGACCGAAAAATACGGAAGTATCGAGGGCTTTGTGAAGCATCTTAAAGAAGTTGCCTCTACTCGCGGTATTGGCTGGACCGTCGTCTATTACGACCCTTCGGTGCGCACACTCCACACCGCCTGGGTGAATGATCATGAGCTTGGCCAGCTTTCCGGCCTCCCTATCATCCTTGCGCTCGATATGTGGGAGCACGCATACATGGTCGATTATCTCCCGAAAGAAAAGATGGGATATGTCGATGCGTTTTTGAAGAACTTGAATTGGTCAGTGATCGAAGGGCGTTTCCTTGAGGCGGCAACTTAAGAGAAAAGAATGAGGCCGCTCCACTAGGGAGCGGCCTCTTGTTAGTTTCCTCCGAAGGCAACAAGCCCGAGGAAAAACGCAACGACTACTACGAGAGCGACGAGCTCAGGGGAAAGTCCCTCATCGCCCGGACTGGGTTCTTCACGAAACCCCTTCCCTCCCATACCACTCCAACCTGACATCTAGTTCCTCCTTTCGTGGTAGTACGCGCATACTTACGTACTCGCCTCTCTTTTGCAACTAACGACCCACACATACCTTCCAAGAAGAGCGTAGCTGATGAGCACTATCGAAAACGAAAACGCTGGCAGGGTTACGGAAGCAAACGGGAGTGCGGCAGCTAGTTCCACAACCGCTATGACATACGAAAGGAGCGCGTACGCAGGAAGCGCAATGACCGGAGCCACAACTGGTAGCGTCGCCCCTACTATAAGGGCCACAAACGACGCAAGCATCGCAAGCGGGATCACCGGAAGCACGAGAAGGTTTGCAGGAAGAGCTACAAAAGAGAAAAGACCGTTTTGATAGAGCAGTAGTGGAAGTACTGCAATCTGCGCAGCGAGTGTTGCTGAGGCAATCTCTCGAACAAAGGAGCTGCGGATCCACGAAAGCCATCGCTCCGTAATAGGAGCACCAAAAATCAGCCCGAGTGTTGCGATAAACGATAGTTGGAACCCTGGATCATATGGAAGTGTGAGTGGATTCCACAGAAGCATTGCGACTCCTGAAACTACAAGCGCACGAAATGCTTCATATGTTTTTCCTGTTGCTCGCGCATAGAGCGCAATCGCTGCCATAAGACCGGCACGAATTGATGCAGGACCAGCACCTGCTGCAAGAACAAAAAGACCAATAGTGACTGCACCAAAAGCTGAGGAGAGACCCTGCGAAAGAAATCCAAAGGCTCGCATGACAAACTCAGCAACAATCATCACGTTGTAGCCTGAGAGCACCACAATATGTACAAGCCCGGTACGTATAAAGTCACTGAGTAGTTCAGCTCCGAGCCCCTGCTTACCTCCAAGAATAAGACCGGCGGCAAGTGATGCGTGAGGCTCGGGAAGTGCCTGCGACAATCCTTCTATTCCTAGAACTTTCAAATCCGAGAGTGTGCCGCGTACCTTTGTATACAATCCCTCTCTTCCCTGCATCACCGTAACCGACGCGTCTTTCATCACTAGAAAAATTCCATCTTTTGCGAGGAATTGATCGTAGGCAAAAGTTCTACCTTCGGTTGTTTCAAACGATTCCGGCGCTTCGGTTGTCCCTGTGACTCGTATGGTGTCTCCGTAGCGCACCGAGGGATACAGTGGCGCAACTACAAGCACCCGTACCCCCTCCACCTCTATCGTGAGGCGTTGTGCCGTCTCACGTAGATCAGGGTCACTAACCACTATCCCTTGCAGTTCCTGCTCTCCTTCTTGAAGAAGGTACGCGCTTTCTTTTGGAAGAGCTGTCTGGACGAGTTCGGTACGAACCATGCCGAGAGCCGCTCCAAGAAGCAGTACTGTAATCGTGAGCGCAATGGGAATACGTTTCCAGCCATAGATACACCAGACCACCGTTCCGAGAAATACAACGTAGAGTACTGCTCCCCACGTAAGAGCAAAGAGTGCCTGTCCTAAGATGCCGAGCGCAGCCCCACTGATTCCCACAAGGAGAAGTCGCTCCATGCCTAAAGTGTATAGCAATGCGCCGCCTCATAAAGAAGCGGCGCACTCAATTAGTCTTCTTCGTCCCATGGGAGCGGGTAGCCATTTTCTGGCTCAAAGAGAAAGAACGCGACGAGAGCAATGACAAACAGCCCTATCGCAATCAAGACACTCATGCGGGTCTCCTTTCTTTGTTTACCCTACGCCGTTATTTTCCGTTGTCCATAGCGCGGTTTGCAAGCTCGTCCGCGTCTTTGTTTTTCTCTCGAGGCACATGCTCAAAGGAAACTTTTCCAAAACCTCGTGCGATAAGGTTAC
>CAYXXJ010000022.1:6429-8800 GCA_964469095.1 uncultured Candidatus Saccharibacteria bacterium | reverse complement strand
GTTTGGAGAGATCTCAATAAGATCAAGGCCAGCAGCCTCAGCAGCCTTGAGGGCCTCACCGAGGCTTATGACTCCTAGGTTCTCACCCTGAGCCCCGATTACACGGAGCTCAGAAGCGCGAATCTCGCGGTTTATACGAATCTTTTCGGCGGTACTCAAAGCAGTGAAGTTATCTACGACTATACCACGAAAAGGGGAGATACGGCAAACGCGCTCCCTCTAGGGAGCGCGCGCCTATCAGCACCGTACCTCTTAGCGGGGTGTGGTTGAAGCAGCCGAGAGGTCCTCTCCAAATTCACGCAAAATGTCCGCAAGCTCTTCAAGCGCAGCTTCACACTCAGCGTCGTTTCTGGCTGGGCCTTCACACTTAATTTGCATCTTGGCACGTATCGTCGCTATGTCTTCATAGCCTTCGTTTAGAACAGTATCAAGGTCTGGAGTGCGTGATGCGTTCCACATAAGGCCCATGAGGACTACGACAATCACCGCAAGTACTCCTGCAACAATCCAGCCCGTGTTGTTCTTTTCGTTCATAGAATTGGGTTATGACTAATCCTTAGCGATTGTGCGTCATACCTCATGAAGCAAAGATGAAGCCGCCGCGATTTCTCGCGGCGGCTCGGGGCTAGATAAGGATACCTAGGAGTTTGTAGAGGTGTGGGTACATCTCTTGGTGCACCTTCTGGAGTTCTTTCACGACCTCAGGGTCAGTGATTCGTGTGAAGCGAGCAACCCTTTTCCCGTTCCAGTCTACGTTTTGAAAAAACATGGCGAGCGGACGGTTATCAAACATCTTTCCATGTCGATACACGAACGCGCTCTCATAGAGCGGCTGGTAGTTCATGAAGTGCGCTTCTTCAGGAGGAACGTCTTCAGTGTGGTGTCCCGTTCCCCAGATGAAGTACGCATAATCCCGCACACCTTTAGTGTCGTCGTGCTTGTAGTGGTAGTAGAAACCTGGTTCAGGCATCTGCTCCGGAAGATTTGTTTCGTACGTCATAGTGTTCCTTTCCGAAGCCGAGTCTAGCATAGGCATGCTACGCTTTTATAAGCACCATGACTGATCGCCCCAAGAGTCTTTCCGTTCGTAGCAAGATTCTCTTTGTACTGGTGACGGGTATCGTCATCTTCTCAGTGCTTATTTATCTTCTTGCAAGCGCACTGCTGTTTGGTAGTTATCGTGCGATTGAAAAAGATGCTGTAACTAAAGATTTGCAGCGTGTTGAGGACGCGATAGGGGAGTTTGAAAATCAGCAGATGATTAAGTTGTCTGACTGGGCTGCGTGGGATGAAGCGTATCAGTACGCAATCACGCGTGATGAGCAGTGGGCAAAGGAAACTGTCTACGCGACCGGACTCGCTAATCTCGATATTAACGGAATGATCTGGAGCGACACAGAAGAGAACATCTTCCTTCTTATGGCGGTTGATATCTATGCACGAACAGAAGTTGATTCAACGAGCATGGCCACCTATCTCGCTACCCATCAAGAACTGCTTCGTCACGACAACCTTACTGATGCTACGAAAGGGCTTGTGATGACTCCTGAAGGTCCAATGATTATTGTGTCTCTTCCGCTACGCACAAGCGAAGGGAAGGGGCCTATACCAGGATCGCTTACGTTTGTGCGATATCTCGATCAAGAGAAGATAGAAGAGTTTGCAGAGATAACCCATCTAGCACTTTCTGCGTATCGCTACGACGCTGCTGACCTTCCTGAGGATGTAGAGCGTGCAAAAGTGCGATTGAGCAAAGAGTCGCCACGTTTTGTTGAACCAGTATCGGAAAGCAGTATTCGTGGGTATACACTCATCCATTCTCTTACAGGAGAACCGGCGCTCATTCTAAAGATTGAAAACCCTCGTCCTATTTATGCACAAGGAAATCTTACGTTTGCACTCTTCATGGGAGTGGGAGCGCTCGCGCTAATCCTTTTTGGTGGTGTGACCTTACTGCTTATTGACCGCACCGTTATTGCACGACTCGTGTCACTATCTGGCACCGTGCAAAAGGTAAACGAGAAGAAAGATCTCTCGCCAACGATTGATGCAGGAGAACCAGACGAAATTGGGCGTCTCGGACAAAACATTAATCATCTTCTCTTGTGGCTTCGAGAAGCTCGAGAAGGAGAAGCAGCGTCCAGACGAGAGATGCTGAACCTGCTTGATCAAAAAACAAAAGAAAACGAACAGCAAGAAGAACAGACACGAATCATGAAGAATCGGTAGTCCTGTGGTATTGTGCCTCCGGCTTGTTATTTGAAAGGAGCCATACGTGCAGAAAAAACTGCATAAAATCGTTCTCACTGGCGGACCTTGTGGCGGAAAGACTTCGATCCTGTCGTACTTGCGACAAGAGCTTCCTGAACAC
>CAYXXJ010000022.1:0-6419 GCA_964469095.1 uncultured Candidatus Saccharibacteria bacterium | reverse complement strand
GTCTCCTGCTTTCCTCTGGGGTACAACCTCAGGAGATCGGATGGGACTTGTTTCAACTTGCTATTCTCGAAACACAACTTCGTAACGAAGAACTGTTTGAGGGACTTGCGCTTCCACACACAGTCGTTCTGTGTGACCGCGGAGCCATGGATAATCTGGCGTACATCTCGAAGAATGACTTTCAAGAGATTGCACGGAAGTGCGGTGAGACCATCACGAGTCTTCGTGATAAGCGGTATCACGCAGTCATTCATCTACTCACCGCGGCTGAGGGCGCCGAAACGTTCTATCAGACGGACGGTGAGCGAAAGGAAAGCGCTCGAGAGGCGCGAGCCTTGGACGAAGCAACGCGTAATGCGTGGGTTGGACATCCGCACCTGCGGGTGATTGATAACTCGACTGACTTTGAAGGAAAGAAGCGTCGCGCACTTGCGGCGATTCTTCACCATCTAGGCATGCCAGTTCCGCTTGAAATTGAGCGGAAGTATCTGGTGGGTCGCGAAGTGCTTACGCGCCTTCCGTTACACGCGGTCTCGATTGAGATCGAGCAGTACTATCGCGAAGACGCTACGCTCGGGACCCATGAACGGGTACGTAAACGCGGTAGTGCTACTGACGCGGTGTACTTCCGGACGTGTAAGACGATACTTGAAGAAGGTGTGGTCGAAGAACGTGAGTGGCAGATCGACGAGAAGGAGTACGAACGCTTTGTTGCTACATAAGCGGCGGTGGTGCTTTGTTCATGCGCACCAGTACTTTGAGCTCGATGATTTCTCGCTCATGGAACAAGATCCTCTTGAGGGTCAGTGTCTGCTTGAGATTGAACTCACCACAAAACAGGAGGTCCCTCTTCTGCCTGAGTGGGCGGGGACGTATCGTGATGTCACTACGGATCCGGCGTACAGCAATGTACACCTTGCCGTGAAGGTCTGACGCATAACCCATACCAAGCGATTGGTATGGGTTATTTCTTTAGGTAGTGAAATAATGAATCTGTTACGTACTAAGGATGAGAGCACGGATGGACGCCCATCTACTTTCAACTGGTGACGGGACATTGTTATCGTAATCGGGTGTACCATAGAGCTATGAAAGGCTTTGTCACCAACATAGAAGCAGCAACGCTTGAGAACGAGGAGTTTCGTCAGGTGCTCTATACCGCCAAACATTCACAGCTCGTCGTGATGTCGATTACTGCAGGAGATGACATTGGGGAAGAGGTGCACGAAGGAGATCAATTTATTCGCGTGGAAGAAGGGGAAGGGAAGAGTGTTCTTGATGGGGTTGAGCGAGAACTTACTGACGGTTCGGTAATCATTATTCCTGCCGGGGTGCGTCATAACATAGTGAACACCTCAGCAAGTGATGCGTTGAAGCTCTACACGCTCTACGCACCGCCGCACCATAAAGATGGTGTGACGCATGCAACAAAGGCAGACGCGCTTGAAGACGAAGAACACTTCGATGGAAAGACAACTGACAATCTCGACTAATGAAACTTAATCATATTGCGATTCCGGGTCTCGCCATTCTCGCATTCATGTTTGGAGGCATTCTAAACAGTGGCGGTATTGCCTGGTATCACACGCTCACCCTTCCTTCGTGGAGTCCGGACGCTGGTCTTGTCGCGTTCATCTGGGCACTTATCTATGTGCTTGCTGCTTGGTCACTTTTGGTGTTTTGGAATAAGACACCACATGATAAACACTTCTGGTTTGGTATTTTCGGGTTTGCAGGAGTTACGCTTATTAATCTCCTGTGGAGCGTCGTGTTTTTCCATCTCCACCTCCTACACATAGCTTCGTGGGCTGCATTTCTCCTTAGTATCTCGGTCCTTATTCTCTGTGTATTTCTCTACGGCCGTTCAAAGAAAGCGGCACTTTTGCTCGCTCCCTATATTGTCTGGGTTTTGTTTGCAACGTATCTAAGCTCTGTAGTTAGTGTTTTGAACGGTGGGTAGTGCTCGTGCAATACTCCATAAATGAATAAACGAAAGTTTCTTGAGGCGTTGAGTGAGGTGTGGTGCCGGCTCGGCGTAACTAAGCATGGGGTAGGGGTCATTGCGATACGAGATATTCCGAAAGGAATCAATCCGTTTAAGAACTGTGATCCGTATGGGGATGTACTTGAACTCCGAGAACAGGCATTAGAACAGAGTGACGCGCCCGAAGAGGCAAAGCAATTGGTACGTGATTTCTGCGCTCTTCAAGAGGGGGTATATTTCGTACCTGACTATGGCATAGATGCGATAGATAAATCATTTTTCTTAAATCACTCGAAGACTCCAAACATGGTTACGCATGATGGCGGGGAAGTGTTTGTGACTGCACGACGTATTAAGAAGGGTGAAGAACTCACTGCAAACTATAAGCAGTATCATGAGTATGTAGAAAGGTTTTCAAAAAACAGAAACAGTAAGTACACAGAACCATGAATACATATACAAGCATCAGGTCGTATATTGCCTCGCAGCCAAAACTAGTGAAGCCGGTATTGAAGGAGATGTATATGCTTGTTCGTGCTGCAGCTCCTAAGGCAACTGAAGCAATAAAGTACGGCATGCCTACCTTTGTAGGGAACAATAATCTTGTGCACTTTGCAGGAATGAAGAACCACCTCGGCTTCTATCCAACCCCCTCTGCACTACGTGAGTTTCAAAAAGAGCTTGCCGCGTTCAGTACCTCAAAGGGGTGTATTAGGTTTACCTATGACAAACCGCTTCCCAGGGCGTTGATTACTAAGATAGTGAAGTTTCGAGTTAAAGAAGATAACAAAAACACCCCGTAGTGGGGTGTTTTTGTGAATTGAGGTGGAGGTGGCTACTGGCCGTTAGAACTTCGCTGATGCAGAGCAGCTCTTTATAGTTCCTACGAGTGGTAGATGGCTGGGTATCACCATGAGTACAGGAAAGCCAATACACGCTTAAAACGTAGTGAAAACTAGGACGCTAGATTAGAACCTCCTTTCCGTATGTTCATTCTGCGTACGATAAGCATTAGAGAAAGTAGTCCGTTACCTACTGCCCACGCAACAACCCACCCAGAAGAGAGGTAGGTGTAATGTTCGACTGCAAATAGGGTCAGTCCGAAACGAAGCGCATTCGTTATGTAGAGTGACAAGGTTTCGGAGTGAGGATCAGCATACGATTTACGAACGGTCGGTATGAATGCAAGCAAGTCTGCGAGAATCACCAAGGTGAGTGATATTTCTGGTTGATGAATGAAAAGCCAGAAGATAATCGCAAGGAGGGAAAGGACAGCGACAATAGTATCGGATCTTGTTATGTCTCGTTTTCCATTCTTTAAGCTCAAAAAGACCACACCTACACACAAAAGACCCGCTGCTGCCGTGACCCACGTAGCTGGACCAGCGCCTCCTTGGATCTGGAGAGCAACTATAAGAATCGTGAGAAGACTCCATAGCGACCAGCTATAAACGTGAGGACGCGTCTTCCCAGAGAGGATGTCTCGGTAGTAGGGAATGTAAGCTACGAACGTGAGAATCACCCCAACAATTCCTATAATTTCCTTCATTTCTTCATATGGTAGCACCACGATTGTACGTAGAAGACCCAAAACTAGGACGGGAGATTAGAACCTCGCAATTTGGTAGTATCCACTCAATGAGTAACTTTTCAGCAAACGAGAAGGAAATACCGGCAGACCAAGCACTCATTTATGTAATTAAGAAAGCTCGCTTTACTTTAAAGTGGTTAAAGCAGCTAGAAATTCGCTGGCAATTAGCAACGGAGGCTGACAAAGACGTGTCTCAAATTAGGGAACAGCAGTCGGTTTTGCAGGACATCTTTACTGTGTACATATCATCACTTTTTGATAAAAGACGCGATGTGCATTCATTGGTTCGTTCCTACAATAAGAATGATTTCGTAGAGCAGTTCGAGAAGAATCCTTTCGTTAAAATGTGTATTAAGCAGAGGCATAATAGGGCAGGGCATCAGTCAAAGAAATACGGCTCGATTGCAAGACTCGCCGTACTCTTAGCATCAGATCTTGATAAATGGCTGGACGACGCTTTCTATCTGGTTGGTACAGGCAAGATGCCGAAAAAGTAGCTGTATGTTCAGGTACGCAAAACAGAGCGCGGATACGATTCAACTTCTAAATAGATTTTCATCTGCATTAGAAAAAGCTGCTGCGGGCAAGCTTTCAACCAATGAGATAACCCCAGAAAGACTAATGTGGGAAATCTATAACAAGGTTTTTAATATTCTCGTTATTTGTGAGAATTGCATTACATTCAAGGACTCTCTAACGTCGCATTTGGTAGCTAGATACACTTATGAAATGTTAATTGTTTCCGCATACATCTTTCAAGACAAGACAGAAACTACAGAGAGGGTAAGGAAATTTCTTGAATTCAACCAATTTCAGAGTCAGGAGCGGAAGTGGACTAAAGTCGATTACGCATCAATAGTGGAGGCTCTGCCTGACAATAGCCGATTTTCTTCGCATAAAGATCATTACCGTAGACTCTCAAACTTTGCGCACCCGACCATGGATTCGTTTCTTTTGAACCGTAGGGGTAATGATGCTGAGTTCTTGCAGATGTTAAATACAGTTCTTTTAACTATAGGAACAATATTAGAACTGGTAAAAATAACTATTGAAGAAGATTTATATTTTGAAAATAAAACAGAACTAATGATTGAAACTGCTTATATTACTGCTAAAGCAGACGAGCTTATGAAAGAACTCAGAACGGCCTGAGAGGTGGAGGAAAACAATATAAATTTGAGAGGTTGCTGCGAAAGATTAGAACCTCGAATCCGTTAAGTCGTGCCAACACAAAAGGCCTCCGAAGAGGCCTTTTGTGAAATGAGGTGGAGGTGTGGAGAATCGAACTCCAGTCCGAGCCCGTCACTAAGAGCGAGTCTACGACGCGTAGTCCTGGTTAGACATTCTCATCGGGTGCGAAGAACCAGAACGAAACCACTCCGATGATATCCCTTATCTCGATCTCTGCTCGGGAGGGCAGGGTATCCATCTCATAGGTGATTCCACCCCAGCCGGACACTATGAGAACTGAGCCGGTAGGATGTCGAACGGCACGGGCCTTAGGCGCGCGCGGTAGCGAACGTAAAGTCAGACATACCGAAGTATGGGGACTTCACGCCTCCAAAAGTAGATTTGGCAGGTTTGAGTGAATGCATTCGTAAGGCGGTTAGCATCCTTCCGCCGCGTCGCACGTCTCTCAATGAACAGACCGTCAAAGCCGGTCACCCCCAGACAGAAGACGATACACCCATCCTCTTATGTCTGCGAGCCCCCGCTAGCGTTTCCCTCGAAGCACGCGACGTTTCTCGATGTCTGTTTCGCGTTTCTTAATGTCTTCTCGTTTATCGCGTGCACCTTTACCGCGCACCAGAGCGACACGCACCTTTATGTACCTATTATTATACACCTCAATTGGCACAATTGTCAATCCCTTCGTAGATTCTGCTTCAGAGAGTAGCGCTATCTCTGCTTTCGAAAGTAACAGTCGACGAGGGCGCTCAGGATCGTAGTCTTTGGGACTATTAGCTGCCTGGAAGGGAGGGATAGTCATGCCGGTGATATACGCCTCGCCACCACGAACGACCACCCGGGCACCGTCTAAGGACCCGTGCTTCCCACGCAAGGACTTCACTTCAGCACCTGTGAGCTCGATACCTGCTGAATAGGTTTCAAGAATCTCAAAGCGCACTCGTGCCTTTTTATACTCGAGGAGTAGCATGTCGTTCATTGTTATATATTCGTGCCGTACTGTATAGTCTAGCGATGGCAAAACAGAAGACGCCGGCACCAAAAGCGCCGCAGGGCAAACCAGGGAAACCAAAAGGGAAGGGACGTAAATCACCGTTTTCTGGTGGTGGATTTGTTGGAAACCTCATCTACGCAATCCTTATTTTCTTCGTACTCTCGTCGGTTTACACGCTCATTTCTGGTGAGATGGGGAATAAGAAGGAGGAGATAGCGCTCTCGCAAGTAGCGGGTGATGTGAAAGCTGGACTCGTCACTGATATCAAGATCGAAGGAGACGATCTCACCCTTACCTACGCTGATGGTGTGATGCGTGTCTCGATGAAAGATCCTGACCAGGGATTGACCGACACACTCAGTGCGTACGGTGTGACTCCAGAAGAACTTGCAAAGACTAAGATCACCATCCAAAGCCCCTCAGGCTTTATGTTCTGGTTTGGAACACTCGCACCCATCCTTCTCCCACTCTTGTTCCTCGTGATTCTCTTTATCTTCCTTGCGCGCCAAGTGCGTGGCGCAGGTATGCAGGCTTTTACGTTCGGACAGTCAAAAGCACGCATGATTGATCCTAAAGACACCGCACAGCGGGTGTTGTTTGCGGACGTTGCAGGAGCAAAGGAAGCAAAAGCCGAGCTCATGGAGATTGTCGAGTTCCTCAAG
>CAYXXJ010000021.1:7242-8922 GCA_964469095.1 uncultured Candidatus Saccharibacteria bacterium | reverse complement strand
TTCCTGGGAGGTTATTGCGAAAGAGCTTCGGGGATATGCCACAGAACTTCTTCGAGAAAACCGCGTATAATCGGCTGTATGTTGAAAGGTAAATTCGTGCGAGAAAAGATGGCACTCAAACAGGCGTATTATCGCCTGAAGTTTCTTATGGCAAAGCCTGCGTATCCAAAGAACGCCGACGGCAAGGTGTATGTAAACATTGGCTGCGGGGTAAACACGGGGCCTGAGTACATTAACGTCGACGCAGTACCACAAGAGAAAACACATGTGCTTGCTGATGCTCGAAAGCTCAGCATGTTTGCTAACGCATCCGTAGACATGCTGTATGCAAGTCATGTTATTGAGCATCTGCCACGACGAGACGTCCCTGCAACACTTAAGGAATGGTATCGAGTACTAAAGCCAGGAGGAGTGCTTCGGTTCGGTGTTCCTGACTTCGATCAGTTGATTCGCATGTACCAGAAATCTGGAAATGACGTGAATGCGATTGTAAATCAGCTCATGGGACAAGATGGGGAGTGGGACGACCATCACACTATCTGGAATAAGGCATATGCAGAGAAGCTCATGAAAGACGCTGGGTTTAATGAGATTCGCTCATGGGATCCTAGTACTGCAGATCATCATTCGTTTTCAGACAAGACAAGTCGAGTGTACGACGTTAATGGTGAACAGATACCGTTCAGTTTGAATCTTGAGGCGATAAAATAATAAGCGTCTATGAAGACGCTCCATCTTATATATACGGTGCCACGCGGCAGTCTCAGAGATCGTGTGCAGGACAGGGTAGCTACGCTTTTCGGCCTTTCGCCTTCGTATCGGAATGGGTCATTGCGTCGGTTCACACACCCTCTCCGTTCGCCGCACTCGGTTTCTTTTCACTTGCTGACAGCGTTACAGTCGCATTACCGCGTGAAGCTGTACAGCATGTATGAACACGGTGTCGTACATACTTCTCCAGGCGATATTGTGCTTGCGCAGCCTGCGCCAGTACTACCACACATTCCTCCACGAGAGATTGATAAAGAGGGTATTACATACCGGACTTTTACAGAGCGTAAAGATATTACGAAAATCATCATCATGCCGTACTCACACGACGAGGCGTATACACGTTGGTGGAGCGAACTCGTACAAGAGCACGGAGAGAATTGCATTTTTATTTCTGGAGAACCATGGATGAAGACATGGGAAGAAAAATCACCCTTCAAGAGTTATCACATACGAAATAAACTTCGTATCGATGTATGCGTGGATCCACAAGATTTTCCTTATGTGAAGAATTCATGTAATGAAATAGGAAAGCGGGGTGTTTTATACATTGGGCACACTGGTTGGTATAAAAACGTATCGATGCTTGAAGCGCTTGCAAAAGCTCTCCCTGAAATTAGGTTTGGGCATCTTGGGCTCGGAGAGATTGCAGGATTTACAAAGATAGATGAGTTTGCACGACTAACCCCCGAACTTCTTAAGGAGCTTGCTCGCGACTACGATACGTTCATTTCAGTAAGCACAGGAGACCCAAATGCGACCACAGTGGTAGAAATGCTCTCCGCAGGATTTCCGGTTGCGTGCACGCCAGAGACTGGCTATGAAGGTCCGCTGTTTACGAAACTTTCAACTACGGATGTAGCAGGAAACGTTGAGGTTTTGAGGAAGCTTCTCGCCACTCCTGAGACA
>CAYXXJ010000021.1:0-7232 GCA_964469095.1 uncultured Candidatus Saccharibacteria bacterium | reverse complement strand
GGTAAAGAGGGGAGTGCGTATGCGAAGGTACATTTCAACTGGAGCCGAACCATGGCGGATGTGGTAGCATTCGTCAAACGCGTCTCATGAACCCGCCCCTTTCCCTGATTACAAGAATCCGTCGCTCGCTTTCGTATCACTGGAAGCAATTCAAGCTTTTCTTAGGGCAGCTTTTCCGTACACTCCCTCCTGGAGGTACAAAGCGGTTTCCTAAAAAGTACTGGACACCTAGATTCTGGACAGGTCAGCGTTCTAAGCGTGCTGAACAGAACAAACACGCTGAGCTTGCAAAAGCAGCGAGAAAGGGCGTAGTTGAGATTGGTGTTCTTGATGGAGAGACGTCAGGTGTGTTGTGTCGCGCAAATTCCGCTATTCCCGTGTACGGTATCGATCCTTTGATCAGTGACTCGATGAATGAGGCTATGCACGGTGCGCTTCAGACGATACAGAAAAACACGGAAGGGTGTACAAACTATCATTTCACACAGGACTATAGCTATAACCTCGTGAAGAATTGGGATAAGCCGTTTGACTATCTTTTTATTGATGGAGATCATACCTACGACGCGGTAAAACAGGATTTTGAAGAGTGGTATCCAAAACTTTCTCCTGGCGGGGTAGTCTCATTCCATGATTCAACAATGTGGCGCGGCGGTATGCCGTATTGGCCTGGACCATCGAAGCTTTGTGATGAACTTATAGATGATCCGAGGGTTGAGTTTATCGAGAGTTACGCACGCCTCTCTATATTCAGGAAGCGCGCATAGTGGCGTTGTCATTTAGGCAGACGCGGTGCATGATGCCCACATAATGGCGATGGTAATCAAAGCCAATCGGTCCTCTTTTTGGGGAGACCTCAAGGAACTCTGGGCTCACAAAGAGCTCCTCTACTTCTTTACCTGGAGAGATCTCAAGATTCGTTATAAGCAGACGGCAATTGGTGTGATGTGGGCTGTGTTCCAGCCACTCATCACCATGATCGTGTTTACGATCTTTTTTGGACAGTTTGCGAAGATGCCTTCTGACGGTATTCCGTATCCGGTGTTTGTATATGCCGGCCTCCTCCTTTGGCAGTTATTCTCGGCAACAGTACTTCAGGCAAGTAACAGTCTGGTTGCAAATCAGAACCTTCTTACGAAGGTATATTTCCCACGCATCATTCTTCCTATCTCGACCGTGTTCTCAAACTTGGTCGACTTTGCAATTGCGTCAGTGATCTTGGTAGGTCTCATGGCGTGGTACGGCTACATGCCGTCGCTTGCAGGTTTTCTAATCTTTCCACTCCTTATTGTTGGCACCGCAATCTTTGCTGTTGGGCTCGGACTCTTTCTCTCTTCGCTCAATGTGAAGTATCGAGATGTGAAGTATGTGCTTCCATTCTTTGTACAGATACTCATGTTCCTTACACCCGTTATTTATCCTCCGTCTATTCTTGGTGACTGGTCGTGGTTGCTTGCCCTTAACCCGATGACCGGCATCATTAAAGCAGCGCGTGGTGCGCTCTTTACGGTGCCGCCAGTTAACTGGCTCCTGCTTGGACTTTCTCTTGCCGTTGCCCTCATCGTCTTTGCCATTGGGTTCTGGTACTTCAAGAAGACCGAGCGCTACTTTGCTGACCTTATCTAGTTATGGAACACAATCACGTCATTGAAGTGAAGGGAATTTCAAAGCGCTATGCCGTATTTCAAAGCATGGAGCGCTATCTTGCGCTCCGTGATGCGCTCATGTCGCTTCTTCGTACGCCCTTCACGCTCTTCTCTAAAAAACGAAACGGCACAACCCATCCGTTCTGGGCGTTGAAGGACGTTAGTTTTTCTGTAGGGAAGGGAGAGATTGTAGGAGTGATTGGCAGAAACGGCGCAGGAAAATCAACACTCCTCAAGATTTTGAATCGCATCACTGACCCAACTGAGGGAGAGATCCGAGTACATGGAACTATCTCAGCACTGCTTGAAGTAGGAACTGGGTTCCATCCAGAACTTACGGGTCGCGAAAACATCTACTTCTCAGGCGCCATTCTTGGCATGCGTCGTAAAGAGATCGACGAGAAGTTTGAGAGCATTGTGGCGTTTGCAGAAGTAGCAGAGTTTCTTGATACGCCGGTTAAACGCTATTCCTCAGGTATGCAGGTGAGACTTGCGTTCTCCGTTGCCATTCACATGGAGCCAGACATTCTTCTTATTGACGAAGTGCTTGCGGTGGGAGACGCAGCATTCCAGAAAAAGTGTCTGGATAAGATTCATGACGCTGCGCGAAAAGATGGACGTACGATTTTGTTTGTTAGTCACAATCTTGATGTCGTTGAGAGTTTGTGTGATCGCGTGGTGTATCTCGAGAAAGGAAAAGTAAAGATGGTGGGGGACACTGCTGAAGTGGTACGAGCCTATCTTGTAAGTGAAGTAATGAAGGCAGGATCTGCGTCAGTTGCGCTTCCTGAAGTCCCAGAGAAAAAATATCAACTCCTTACCGCAACGCTTCGTGATGAGCAGGGAGTGCCGCAGACCGAAGCATCGGTAGAAAAACCGTTCTGTATTGATGTTGAATACGTGGTGCGAGAACCGAAGTCAGTCTTTTGGATTACGGTGCAATGCGTGAATGAACAAGGAACTCTCGTATTTGTGTCTGCTGACTGTGATAAAAATGCGACACACTATGTCTCAGAGCGTCCACTTGGTCGCTATAAAACCACCTTCACAATGCCGTCCTCGCTCATACTTGCACTGAATGCTGGTCGCTACACACTTACCGTGAAGATTCACCAGGATCCTTCAAGCGAAGTGGTCCTACCCCTTGCTATCACTAACTCCATGGGTAAGTTCGCAAATCATCCCGGCACCCTCCTTATTGGAGAACCATGGACCGTAGAGAAAGTCGCATGACCTATTACGGATTCATTACTGTCCGTACTGATTCAAGTAGGCTACCGCAGAAAGCGTTGCAGGACATAGCGGGCAAGCCACTCATTGTCCACATCATTGAGCGTGCAAAAACAATCAAGGGACTCGATGGAGTAGTGCTGTGCACTACCAAACGAGAAGAAGACAATGTGCTCGAACAGATTGCGAGCGAGCAGGGAATCCTTTGCTATCGAGGTTCACTGAACGATAAGCTCGAGCGTTGGCGTGGTGCCGCACGTAACGTCAACGCTGACTACGTCATTACGATTGATGGCGATGATCCGTTTTGTGATCCTGCACTGGTTGAAACTGCAATTCACCAGATTGAGAAAGATCATCCAGATTTTGTAGAAGCTCCTAAAGAGCTTGCGATAGGTGGGTTTACGTATGCGTTCTCACGAGAGGCGCTCGAGAAGGTATGCGAGATAAAAAACAGTGAAGACACAGAGATGATGTGGGTGTATTTCACTGACACTGGTTTGTTTACAACAACCACACTTGCTGTCAGCGATACAGAACTACTCACTCCGCTACGTCTTACACTCGACTATCCTGAAGATCTTGAATTCTTTCGAACCATCTTTAAAGAGCTCTCTATAGAAACAAACACGGTTCCGCTTCACGACATCATGCTCTTTCTTAAAGGTCGTCCGGATATTGTTGCTATAAATGCGTTTCGTCACGAAGAGTGGCTCAAAAATCAGCAAGCAAAGACAAAGCTTGAACTAAAGAAAACGCCCCTCTCCTAAGGAGAAGGGCGTGAGTGTTAGCGAGCGGTCCATCCGCCGTCAACAACCAGTTCAGCACCGGTCATATAGGAAGAGGCATCAGAGGCGAGGAAGAGTAGTGCACCGTTACAGTCAGATGGCGTAGCCATCCGATTAAGCATGGTGCGCTTTTCGTACTCTCTGACGAACTCCTTCTCCTGGTTGGCGTAGACGCCGCCCGGGACAAGTGTGTTTGCACGGATGCCTTTCGGCGCGCCGTACTCAGCGAGCCACTTAGTGAGTCCGATCATGCCGGCCTTAGCGACCGTGTAAGCAACTGGTTTGTAGAAGTCTTCGCCTCGATCGCGTCGGTATTGGTACACCGATTGATCAGGAGAGACCATGCCGTACACAGATGACACGTTCACGATTGAACCTGTCAGTCCTGCATGATGCTGAGTAAGAAACCACTTCGAGGCAAGAAACGCACTTGTGAGGTGCGACCGGATAACCGTGTCCCAGGTCTCACTAGAGTAGGTTTCGAGCGTACCGTTGTCCTGAACCTTCGCGTCTGGGCGGGTATCGATACCGGCACAGTTTACGAGGATTGAGGCAGGGGAGTCGAGGCGTTTGAACGCATCGCACACTGCCTCTTCGTTCGTCATGTCGACTATGTGAGAGTCGAGCCGATAGAAAGCCGCTTGAACTTCCTTACTGTCGTAGAGCGGGAATGATAGGTCAGGTTCGCGCACGTCAAAGATAACAACTTGCGCGCCCGCGTCTGCGAGCGTGTTCGCAAACTGAAGACCAAGGAGTCCCGCGCCGCCCGTAACGACTGCGCGTCGTCCAGTTAGGTTAAAGTGTTTCAGTGGAGAGCTCATCGCTCACCTCCTTTCAAGAGTACAGATAACCCGCCGCACCATACTAGGGAAACATTGACCCGTCAATCCTTCTCTTGTAGGCTCAAGAAAGATCGTCCATTGAAAGGAGTTTCGTATGGAAAAGATCAATAACCCTCGCTTTGCGGGGAACGAGCTTCGCTACCTCAAGGAAACACTCGAGCTCGGCCTTAAGGCCGGACCCGAGGGAACCATGAAGGATCGACTTGAACGCTACTTTGCCAGAACGTTTGATGTGCCGTATGCGGTATCAGCAAACTCTGGCACGTCGCCACTTCACCAAGCGCTTATGGCACTTGGTGTTGCTCCAGGAGACGAGGTTATTGTGACGCCCTTTGGGCCCATGATGCCTACCTACGCGATCATGCAGGCAGGGGCCGTTCCGGTCTTTGCTGACATCGATCCAGATACGTTTCTCATCGATCCTGCGGATATTCGCAGGAAGGTGAATACGAAGACGAAAGCAATCATTGCTGTGCACCTCTACGGGGGTGTCTGCGACATGAAAGCAATCATGGAAATCGCGCATGAGTTCGGTCTCTTCGTTATCGAAGACTGTGCTCAGTGCGTTCTCGGTACTGACACTCAAGATCGTATCGCGGGCACCATTGGTCACGCAGGTACGTTCAGCTTCGATAACAAGAAGCATCTTTCTTTCGGTGAGGGCGGCATGCTCATCACGCGCGACGAAGGAATTGCTGAACGAGCGCGACGCTTCGGCGGCTTAGGCTTTGGAAGCATCACTGCAACCACTGGTAACGTCGCACGAGATCTTGCGTCGTTTCAGGATCCCGCCTACAAGCGTCACGAGACGTATGGCTACAACTATCGTCTGTGTGAGCTTGCAGCAGCTGTTGCGCTTGCTCAGGCCGAACGTATGGGCGAAATCGTCTATAGCGCACAGATCATGGCAAGTCGATTTGAGCATCTTATTGGTTCTCGCAACTGCACCTGGATCGTGCCGCAACGGCTGCTGCCTGGAAGCGATAGTTCGTACTGGATCTTTGCTGCTCGCTACGACGGTGAAGAACGGTTCGGAGTAAGTTGGTACGACTTCCGGAAGAAGTTCATGGAATTCGGCGGCGACGGCATCTATGCCTGCTGGCAGCTCTCGTATCAGGAACCCGCATTCGTGCGGATGAATGAAACAGGCCAAGCGTTTCCGGGACAACCCGAACAGCTTGCGTTCTATCAGGGTCGCTACGACTCCGTCTCTTGTCCGAATGCGGAGCGCCTTCAACCGAAGATGCTCCAATTCACCACGAATCAGCGTTCCGAAAAGGAACGTTTCATTCAGGAAGAAGCACTCGGTAAAACCATCGACTTCTTTGAAGGTCGATAATACTCTCACCGCCTCGGTACCCCCGAGGCGGTGTTTCTTTATAAACTACAGTCCGCATGCTACCGTGTCGGGATCATGCGCGAGTTTCAGATAGGGAAGCGGCTCGTAGGGGAAGGACACCCGGCCTATATCATTGCTGAGATTGGCGTTAACCATCAGGGAGACCTTGCCCATGCAAAGGTCTTGATTGATCGTGCTCTTGAAGCAGGCGCAGATGCGGTTAAATTTCAAAAGCGCTCTCTGAAGGATGTCTATACCGGCAAGGTACTTGAAACAGCAGGAGAAGCTGAAGAGCATGGAACGCACTACGTACTTCACCATATTCTGAAGACAGAACTCTCTGACGAAGACATGCGCGAGGCATGTCGGTATGCGAGAGAGAAGGGCATTGAGTTTTTGTGTTCTCCTTGGGATGAAAAGAGTCTTGAATTTCTTTCAAGTCTCGACTTGCCTGCATACAAAGTTGGTTCCGCAGACATGTTCAATCTTCGTCTCTTGGGAAAGATTGCAGCACTCAAGAAACCAATGCTTATCTCAACGGGTATGTCGTTTGTAACCGAGATCGATCAGGTCGCAGACTATCTTAAGAAGCAACATGCAGAGTTTGTGCTGCTTCATTGCAATAGCACCTATCCAGCGCCATATCACGACCTAAACCTTAATTTCCTTACGGTACTAAAGAATAAATACGGGATCGTGGGGTACTCAGGTCACGAACAAGGGACAAGCATTTCTTGTGCTGCAGTTGCCATGGGTGCCAAAGTCATTGAGCGACATATCACTACAGACAAGACACTTCCAGGTCCAGATCATAATGCAAGTCTCACGCCAGAAGAGTTCGCGGAATTGGTCCGCGAGATACGAAACGTAGAGCTCGCGCTCGGAGATGGTGTGCGATTCCCATCGAGAGGCGAATACTTGAATCGCGAAACTCTTTCAAAGAGTATTGTTGCTGCGCACGATCTTTCAAAAGGACACGTGCTCACCGATGCAGACCTAGACCTTAAGAGTCCTGGTAAAGGAACGAGCCCTATGAAGCTTGATCTTTTTATTGGCAAAACGCTTGAGCGAGATATACCCAAGGATGGATACATTCTTGAATCAGATATAGGACTGCGTCCTCAGGCACTGTATGGTGAGGTTCGTCCAAAACATCAGTGGGGTGTCGTCGCGAGAATGAGCGATATAGATGAACTTATAGGCTGCAAGTCTGACTTCGTAGAGATACACCTCACCAGTTCAGATGTGCATGCTGACGAACTGTATGATCGCCGCTACGACGTGAATGTGGGCTTCCATGGTCCCGAATACGACAACGACCTCCTCCTTGACCTTTCATCGCTTGATGAAACGACACGTGCACGTTCAATTGAATTCTTCAATCGAG
>CAYXXJ010000020.1:910-9135 GCA_964469095.1 uncultured Candidatus Saccharibacteria bacterium | reverse complement strand
CTGTGTTAGGCGCTCGCTTTACCCGCGACTATCAAGACCATGCGAGAATTAGTCCTGCCTTCTATTTTTATGAGTTCGACAATCATGGGGAGGAGGTCGGGCAAGGTGGCGCACGATATATACCGAGCCTAGGGTATCCCTTGGTGGATTATGTCGAGACCCCAGCAAACCTTCGAGGTCACGGTATAGGAACGGAACGGTATTTCCTCATGAGCGCGCTCTGCCGAATGTTCTTCGGAAAAAATCTTCACTCAAGTACCGTGATAGATCCACGGGCTGAACGCATATGGGAAGCCCTCTATCGTGAGGGTAAGGCAGAAATAGCCGGTACGTATGAAAGAGACGACGGAACGCATAATCGTTACCGTCTCGCATTCCCTCTATGAGCGATCGAATTGAAGATCTTGCTCGTGTCTTTGAGCGCTTCCCTGGCATAGGGCCACGGCAAGCAAGACGCTTTGTGTATCACCTTCTAAACCTTCCGCAGGGAGACCGAAACCGTGTAGCAGATCTCGTCTTGCGCCTTGCAGAGAATGTACGTCAGTGTCCGGAGTGTATGCGGTATGCAAATGGCTCCGCTCTTGTGTGTACCTATTGTGCAGACCCTGCACGAGACGATTCTGTGCTCTTGGTTATTGAGAAAGATCAAGACCTTCAGGCGGTTGAACGAGCTGGTATGTATAAGGGTCGCTATTTTGTACTGGGCGGCGTCCTTACCCTCTCAGGCAAAGGAGTAATTCGAGAGAAAGAACTGCTGCGTGTCGTACAGGCTCGTATCAAAAAGGGTCTTACCGAAATCGTGCTTGCCCTTTCAGCAACGTCTGAGGGTGAGAATACGATTGATCATCTGAGACAGACGCTTCTCCCTTATCGTGAAGGCGTAAAGCTCTCAGTACTTGGACGCGGTCTCTCTACCGGTGCTGAACTTGAATACTCAGACGCCGAGACTCTCTCCGGAGCACTTCAAAACAGAAAAGAAGCATAGCAAAAGCCGCCCTCACAAGAAGGCGGCTAAAGTTAGTCAACACCAAGTATCCTGCTGTTGAGTACTGGAATCACAAAGTGTCTCATCACCTTCCACGAGAGCAGCATTGCCGTAACTAGCTCGAAGAAAATAAATGTTCTCACCCATTCTTCAAGCGGAAGCGTGGTTGCAAAGAATGCCCCGTAGAGCGTGACGAACACTAGATGCACTACCGTAGCAAGCAAGAGAAAGCCGATCATCAGCCAGAGGAGACTCCCGATTAGGAATGCTTCAATGAACTGTCTGCTTTCAAACTTTCGTAGCGGTACCATCCCTTTCTCCCTTCTTCCTAGACCTTAGCGGACTGACCTTTAAAAGGCAATGCCGTCAGGCTCTAGACCTGACGGCGTGTAGTTAGTCTTCTCCGTAGAACTGCTTGCGAAAGATAAGCACAAGCGAAGCTGCAACAGAAAAGAAAAGGACGATGGGCCAGTGTTCACTCACTACCGAGCCTGCGTCGATACTTGAAACGAGACTGAGCGCGTAGAGCGCACCAATCTGAGCAAGCATGACGATAGCGACAGTAAAAGCGAGTCCGAACAAAAACCCCAGTATGCCGTGCCGAGTGAAGTACGGCGTACGTCTCAGGGACATAGATACCTCCTTTCTTCTATAACTTTGCTAGGGAAAGCATATATAGTCAAGGCCTGCATAAAAGCAGGCCTTGTAGTGCTATCTTCCGTGCGCGTGACCCTTCTGATTACACGTACCTTGGCGACACTCAACAAGATTTTGTTGATCAGGAGAAAGCTCCTGTATGCCACTTATGACTTGCCACTCGTGAACAACAGCAAGATGGATTAGATCAGGAAAGAACGTCCCGGCGGTAACTTCCACATACTCCCCGTCTGCTCCCCAGCAAATCTCACGCCTAGTGATCAGGAATCTACACGGCCGATAAGTGCGTTCGAGAATAGGATTCGGGTATGGCACCTCCACTCGAAACCAATCTCCCTGTTGCGGGAGAATCGTTCCTTGAAGCGTACCCTGTACCCGAAGCCAGCGCTGTTTTCTCGTTTGAGCACTAGCAAGTACTCCTGCACGAACAAAAACCGTCACCATATGTGGGCCTCCTTTCTCGCAACAGATTAGCCTGCCGGAAAGTAAACGCAACACCCGCCTTTCGGGCGGGTGTTTGGCGGTTTAGTTGATGCCGTCGATGCGAACCTTTATATACGGCTGGCGGTGACCACGACGCTTCAAGTAACGGCCCTTTGCCTTGTACTTGACCACATCAATCTTGGTATGGCGGCCAATAAGGTGAACCGTGCCAGTGACTGAAGCACCCTTTACTGTCGGGGTACCGAGGTTTACGGTCGATCCATCATCAGTCATAAGTACCTCGTCAAAGGTAACTTTGTCACCCTTCTTAAGGTCCTGGGTCTTGGAGCGCGCTCCGAGCTTCTCAATGGTAATGAGCGTGCCCTTTTCGACCACGTACTGCTTGCCGCCTGTCTTAATAACCGCGAATTCCATAATCATCCGATAGTACCGGAAAGGGCCATTTTGGGCAAGATGTACCCTATAGGACCCTTTGACAGACAGGAGGATGTATAGGATGGTGGAGATCTCGGAGGAATAGCTCATGCCTAAGGAAAAAGAGCTCCAAGCGCTCGCTTCTCTCTATCGGAGGGTCACAAACGCTACGGAAGAACTAGACCAAAAGGTAGTGCACGCAGACAGAGTCATAGAGCAGGTCCGGACAGACCTTCGGCTACGACCACTGCGGCACATAGCCATACGAGACTAATAGACCGGCCGCATACGCGGCCGGTTTTTCTTTGATTGACAGATATATTTTTTAACCGCATAGTCACTCCCGGTGTAACAACGAAAGGAGCACCTTGTATGGCGTATTTTGATGGGCATGATCCTGGCTGTAGGCCAGTCTCACGCCCCTGCCTTCGCTGCAGGCTTCGTGAGAAGCTTGAACCAGAAGAGCTCGCAGCAATCGATAAAAAGATTGGCAGCTTCGGTCTCGATCTTGATTTCGACTTCTCAAAGATTTCGAGCGCCAAGGTCACAGATTTCCCTCTTGCTGAGTCAGTCAAAGAGACGCTCACGAGAGAAGGTATCGTCACGTTTGGTGACCTCGGCTTGAAGCTTGCCAAAGGTGCAGCAAAAGAGCTCCGTGAGCTTGAAGCTGCAGGTCTTGGCGAACTGATTGGTGGCTTGAACACCATTGCCGCCGGCCTTGAGAAACTCAAGAAGAAACGAACCGAAGACTAGCCTACAAAGGCCCGCGATTTCTCGCGGGCCTTTTCCTATTCCTCATCTGCTCGTGGCTTTTCAAGCGCCATGGCGTCCACTCCTGCCTTCTCTCCTGCAATTCTGTACACATCTTTATCTATCTTCCCGAGCTCTTTATACGCTGCGTTGTAGTGAGAAACAGTGGTACCAAGCGCAACACCAAGTTTGCGATAGTACTCTTCGTAGCTACCAATATGTTTACCAAGCTCTCCGACTCGTTTCTGTATCTCCTGTGCCTTCTGCTCAATCTGGAGCGCCTTTAATCCCTGAAGTACGGTCTGCAAGTACGCAAGGAATGAGGTGGGCGAGACAATAATTACTTTATCCCGTGACGCTGCTCTTTGAATGAGGTTCTCTTCTTCTCCACCACCCACCTGATTGACGAGCAGATCGTAGTAAATACCTTCAGACGGAATGAACATGAACGCGAAGTCCATCGTGCCCTCTTCAGGGCGAATGTATTTAGCAGTCTCATCAATACGCTTCTTGAGGTCGTTTACAAATGCTTTCTCTAGCGCCGGCTTCTCACTCTCAGGAGCAGAGATGAAGCGATTGTAGTTTTCAAGCGAGAACTTCGAATCAATCGGTACAATCTTTTCGTTTACATGCACTACCGCATCAACGATCTCACCATTTTCAAACTTATACTGCATCTCATACATACCAGGCGGAAGCACATTCTTCAGAACTGTTTCGAGATAGTATTCGCCAAGCACGCCTCGCTGTTTAGGATTCTTCAGAATGTCTTGAAGACTCTGCATCTGATCAGAGAACTTTGCCTGCTGACGCCCAATCTCTTTAATACTCGTAAGCTCTTCAGTCACTTCTTTAATGAGACGATTGGCTTCGCCAGTCTGACTACGCATCGTCTCGTATACCTGTTTTGAGCTCTCAGCCATACGCGAATCGAGAGTGCGTTCAAGACCTTCAAGGCGCTGAAGAAGCAACGTACCTTCGCCTTTCGGTTCTTCACGTCGCCTAACTACGAAATACAACCCTATCCCCTGCAGAAAGAGGAGGCCAAGCACAATAAGAGCGACCGTAAGTATATCCATGTAGAGCTTAGTATAAGCTACGCCGCAACAGCGCGTCGTGCCCGTCGTTCAGGACCAATAAAGAAGAGTTCTTTTGAAAGCTCGATCAGGACGAGGTTTGTGACTCCAGCTGCACAAATAAGCGCTAGATCAAAGAGCGATACAGGTACTGTATGTACGATTGCCTGAGCCATAGGGACAAAGAGTGCCACCAAGAGCATCAGCGCAGAACCAATCAACGACGCAAAGAGCCAAGGGTTTGTGAAGAGTTTAATCTTCCAAAGCGGAGTACCAAATGATTTAAGTGATACGGCACCTGCAACTGAAGAAGCAGAGATGGCACCGAACATAATGGTACGAAGCTCCTCTTCCGGAATTCCTGTTGAGAGCAAATAGAGATGCAAGAGAATCAAGAGGAAGCCCGTAAAGGTACCGACTGAAACAATGAGCTTCAAGAGATCAGCCGAAAGTACTCGTGCGACGTCTGGGTGTTTTGGCGAGCGCTTCATGGTTGAGGGGTACAACGGTTCAAAGGCAAGTGCCACATTCATAGGACCGCCTTCAATGAGGTTGGCCCACATGATTTGGGTCGGGAGTATGGGAATAGGAAGTCCTGCGATAAGGGAAGCTGTAATGACAAAAATCTCGCTGAAGTTGGTCGAGAGCATATAGGCGAACATCTTCTTCACATTGTCTCGTAGACGCCTTCCCTCTTTAATCGCATACGTAATGACCGAAAAGTTGTCGGTCATGAGTACTAAGTCAGAAGCCTCTTTGGCAACATCAGTTCCGCTTCCAAGTGCGACACCTATAGCTGAGGCTTCAAGCGCAGGCGCGTCATTCACTCCGTCTCCCGTCATCGCAACCACTTCCCCTGCTCCTTTTAGTACACGCGCTATACGTAGCTTGTCGCTTGGCGCTACACGCGCAAATACGGTATGCGTACGAAGTAATTCGAGCAGGTCTTCATCAGTAAGCTCTTTGAAATCAACTGCGGTTCTTGCAACTGAAGACTCGTCCGCAATACCCACTTGGCGTGCAAACCACAATGCGGTCTGTGGATTGTCTCCCGTAAGCATAATGACGCGCGCGCCTGCTGCCTGCATCTCTCGTACTGACAAATGCGCATCTTTTCGCACCACATCCGAGAACACAATAAAGCCCAGCAGTTCCATACCATCAAGAAACGGCAGGAGTTCTGTTTCTTTCGGGAATATCGTGAGCTTGGTTGCTACTTGCCCCACCGCAAGCACACGCTTTCCTTCTGAAGCTGCGCGTGTGAGAGCTTCGTTAAAGAATTGTTTGTCTTCCTTGGTAAAGGAACGCACTCCTCCCTTTACTCCCCGTGCAAGAGTTGCTCGCTCAATAAAGAGCTCCGGTGCTCCAGTGAGATATGCTACATGGCCATGCTCTTCTTGAAAGAGCATGCCGCCAAATCGGCGCACTGAAGTGAAGTGCAACTCATCTGCTCGAGGACGTTCTCGTCGAAGCGCTCGTTCAGAAATACCTGACTCAAGACCAGCAAGCAATATGGCCTGCTCCATAGGGCGACCGCGCGCCACAATCTTTTCTTTAGTCTCTGCCGATGCATCTTGCACTTCTTCGATATACCCGTCTGAAGCAAGCACGGCTGCGTGTAGCATATTCTTTGCCGCTTCCCCGTCTGCAAGTTCAGTTGTACCTGAAAGAGTGACGAATCCTGCTGCTGCCATTCGTCCTTCAGTCAGCGTGCCCGTCTTATCAGTCAAAATGACCGAGGTTGCACCGAGTGTTTCTGCCGCAAGCAAGTTTCGAACAAGTCCACCTTTCTTCAAGATACGCTCCATACCAAGCGCAAGCACGACCGTCACCGCTGCAGGAAGTCCTTCTGGAATAGAGGCAACGGCAATAGAGATAGCAATGAGCAGCGTCTCGCCCACAGTCATGCCTTGATAGAGCGCGAGCGCACCAATAAGGAGAATGACTGCGCCAACGACAACCAGAATGATGCGTGCAAGCATCTTGATGTCTCGCTGGAGTGGCGTGTCTGAGCGCTCAGTTGACGCAAGCTCACGTGCAATAGCTCCAAGCTCGGTATCAATACCCGTTGCAGTCACCACACCAATACCTGCGCCCGCAGTCACGAGTGTACCTGCATAGGCCATCGAATGACGCTCAGCAAGCGGTGCGCGTGGAGCAACTGCTTGCACTCGTTTCTCAACTGAAAGCCATTCGCCAGTGAGCGCAGCTTCTTGTACTTCAAGACCATGCACCTCAAGCAGACGAAGATCAGCAGGAATCTTCGCGCCCATGGAAAGTACCACCAAATCACCCGGCACAATCTCATCTGCAGACACTTCCATGCGTTCCCTATCTCGGATCACTACCGCCCGTATAGCCTCTTCTTTTGCAAGCGCTTCAAACGCACTTCCTGCTTTTCCTTCCTGGAAGACACCAATCACCACGTTTACAAACAATGCGAGCGCAATAACAATCGCATCGGTGAAGTGTGAAATGAAGAGAGTCGCAAGTGCTGCAAGCAGCAATACTCCCGCAATAGGGCTCTGAAGTTGTCTTAGTACCCGCGCAAAGAGTCCGTCAGGTTTTCTTCTTGGTAGTCGGTTACTTCCCTTCCTGAGACGAAGCCGCGCTTCGTCACGACTAAGCCCTACCCCAAGCTCGATACCAAGCGCAGAAAGAGTCTCTCCCACAGAAAGAGCGTGCCACGAGCGAAGATCCATAGTGGCCTCAGTATACCAACGAGAATGTGCTAGTCTTGGGGACATGACGATTCACGAGACCATAAAAGCAGGTATCCCTGAGGCAATGAAAGCGAAAGATCAGGTAAAGCTTCGCACCCTTCGCTCCCTTACCACCGCAATGACGAACGAGGTCGTTGCTAAGAAACGTAAGCCAGACGAGTTTCTGACTGACGAAGAAGCGCTCGCTGTCTTGAAGCGTGCAGCTAACCAGCGTAAAGACTCTATTGATCAGTTCACTAAAGGTGGCCGTCCTGAGCTTGCTGAACCTGAACAGGAGGAACTTACCTTGATCGAATCCTATCTCCCTGCACAACTTTCTCGTGAACAGGTGGAGGTGGTCGCTAAAGCAAAGATTGCTGAGCTTGGTGCAGATAAATCAAAGGCAGGTATGGTGATGGGAGCTGTGATGAAGGAGCTCAAAGGTGCTGCTGACGGAGGTGTCGTGAAAGAGGTGGTCGACGCACTGCTTGCCTAAGCACTGTGCACACAACGGGCTTGGTTTCTTCCGTATACAGGAAGATACTAAGTGGGTGCTGTTCGTTAGCACACTGCGAAAGGGGTACACAGATGCATACTGTTCGTCCTTTCACTGATTCTGAGAAACGATACTTGCAGCGTATGAAGCTCTGGCGTCCTGAACTTGAACAGGTTGGACGTGAAGAGCCTTCGGAAGAAGATTCGTCTTCCTTCCCTACGCTTCGTGAAGACGCATGTATCGTTGCCCTCACAAAAAGCAGATGATCTTTTATACCTTCGCGACGGCCGCGCCTCTTGCGGCCGTTTTGCGTACCCATGCTACGCTTATATCTATGGAAAAACTGAAACGCATGATCCTTGGCGCGCTCGCAGGCGCCCTCCCTATGGCAGAGGCACAGGCACAAACCAACACTGCTCCGGTACAAGCAGAGAACGTATTGGGAGATCTTCAGAACGGTTCAGTAACTGGTGTTGATCTTACGACCGACCCAGAAACAGCACTGAATCGCGCCTCTCATTCTCGTTTTGATGTGTCTGCTACGGATATTGCACCGGTAAAGCCGGAGGAGGCCGGCTCTGAACTTATTGATGACATTCGAGATTCAGCAGTAGGACGCGGGGTTGGGCGAGTAATAGATACTCTTTCTGAAGACGAACCCTTTGCTGCAGAGATTGGTGATACCGGTATTAATCTTGGCG
>CAYXXJ010000020.1:0-900 GCA_964469095.1 uncultured Candidatus Saccharibacteria bacterium | reverse complement strand
GTGATTGAAGCTGCAGACGAAGAAGTGGCTGGTGTATCAGTGCGCCTGCGCAATCAGCCGAGACAGTAATCATGGGTTGGTTCTCTAGAGAAAAAATCAATCTACGACGTTCACCAACGTCCGAACATTCCGTAGAGTTTGAAATCAAAAAGAGAAAAAAGATATCTGAGGGAGGCACTTTCGGTGGTGGTGGTATAGAGCAGGCCATTGCCTATAGCCAGAAGAACTCGAGAAAGAATGGCGTACCGGTCGTGCTTAAACGCTATAACCGCCAACATGACTTTCAGCAGTCCGTCGAGCGCGTGTCTGACGTGCACAAAAGTATGCGTGAAGACGGACTCCCGGTCGCTCAAACCATGCGTTTTGATATGGAACAAAAAATGTCAGTCATGACGGACTTTAACGCAGAGGGCCAGATAGCTTTATCTGGAAATAACGAATCGACGCAGGTGAAGCTGGAGAGTATGGAGGGTGTCACTGGCTTTGAAGATGTGGCCCACGCCGCATTTCGTATCGCTCTTGAAGCAGCAGAACATGGGTACGAAATACACGCTGATTCTTTCTTTATCTTATATGACCCGAAACTAAAAAAAGTAACTAACGTTGTATTCGGTGATCTAGATAACGTGCGGAAGCACGATTACTCGGGCGACTCGCTTCTTCGAAAACAACTACGCGGACGTTTAGCAGTAACTAACCTCACTCAAACGTACGCATTCTTACACTCGTTTCGACAAAAGTGGATGCGGCCCGAAGTTCAGAAAGAGTACGGAGCAATAATAGGAAGTGCCTATGAGGAGGCTGATGCGATCGTTAAGCCTTTGTGGCAAGGCGCGGCATAAAACCTAGCTTTAATTTTGTGACTCCACGGGGAATCGAACCCCGATTTCCAGCGTGAGA
>CAYXXJ010000019.1:5260-9428 GCA_964469095.1 uncultured Candidatus Saccharibacteria bacterium | reverse complement strand
GTCATGGCAGCACTTGAAACGACCATTCGCGATACCGTCAGTGAAGTGGTGAAGAATCATCCTGACGTGTTCTCTCGCTTTGGTACTGAGGCACCAGCGCTTGGAGAGAAGTTCCCAATACTCACTCTCAAAGAAGCACATGAGACACTTGGCGTTCCTCCTGAAGACGACATGACCCCTGAGCATGAGCGCTCAATCTGTGAGTGGGCACGAAAGGAACATGGCTCTGACTTTGTCTTCATTACTCGCTTCCCGACAGAAGCACGCGCCTTCTATACCATGAGTGCAGATGAGCGACTCTCGAAAGGATTCGATCTTCTCTTCCGTGGTCTTGAAATCAATTCAGGTGCGCAGCGTATCCACAACTACGATGAGATGGTAAAGCGTATTGAAGAACGCGGCATGGATCCAAAGAAGTTCCAGTTCTATCTCCAGGCCTTTAAGTACGGCATGCCTGCGCATGGCGGTTGCTCTACCGGTCTTGAGCGCTTCACCATGAAGCTCTTGAATCTCGCAAACGTGAAGGAGGCCTCTGCCTTCCCACGAGACATGAATCGTATTGACGTATTTCTTTCTGAAAGCGATGTGCCTGTAGACTAGAGACTATGGATACGGTTCTTCCGACTCGCTCGAACTATCAAGTCCGCACGCCGGCATTTGAAGGTCCTTTTGCGCTTCTGGTTGAACTCATTGAGCGCAAGAAACTCCTGGTCAACGATCTGTCACTCTCGCAGGTGACCGATGATTTCATTCAGCATGTGCGCAGTCAGGCAGAATTTCCGATTGATGACGCTGCTGATTTCATTCAGGTGGCAGCAACTTTGCTTCTCATTAAATCAAAGTCACTCATTCCTGATCTTGAGCTCTCTCAAGAAGAGGAGACTGATATTGATGAGCTGAAGCGTCGTCTTGAGGCGTATGAAAAGACTCGAGAAGTAGCAAAGACACTTGCTCGACTCTTCGGAAGAGACGTACTTGTCTCGGCAGGGGAGCGTGCTCCAGAACCGATGTTTGCACCCTCAAAAGATCTTGAGAAAGGTGCACTTGCCGCTGCACTTCGCGAGGCCCTTATGGAACTCGCAAAAGAAGAGAAGCTTCCCGAAGCGAGAGTACGTCCGATGGTCACGATCGAAGAAATGATGGATCGCCTTATGGATCGAGTCCAGAAAGCACTGAACATGTCTTTCTCTGAATTTTCTTCAGGCGCAAAAGAGAAAGTGGAAGTGATCGTCTCATTCCTTGCGCTTCTTGAACTCGTGAAGCAAGGAGCCGTAGATGTACTCCAGCACGAGACCTTTTCTGACATTCGCATTACGAATACCTCTGCCGAACTTCCGAAGTACGGCTAACTCCTGATACTTGACATTCTTTGCTCGTACATTATTGTAACAAAAGATCACTAAAAGGAGATCTACATGACTGCGACCTCCAAGTGGAAACGTGTTCCACTCCCAAAAGATCTTGCGAGACCTGCGAGTGATGACGCACTACTGTCACCTCTTGAAGCGCGTCTCGTGAAATGCGATGGGTGTAAGAAAAATCGTTATTCGCACAATCATCTCGAGCTTGCTGTAAACGGAGGAGTTGCTCAAATTCCGGCACCCATTGAGTCTCGTGCATGTTTCGAGTTTGTGCTCGGACGCCTCACCGGGAAAACCTATTTACCGGAAGAGATCGCGGGGATTCGCACATCACTCAGGCTCGAGGTTAGGGCACTCCCGAACGAGTTCACCAATCGAGAGCGCATGGTTCTTAAAGACAAAACTAGCTGGCCAAAGCTTACCCAACACGGGTACGCATTCACCGTCTAGTGTTTTCCGCCCATCGTATATATACGATGGGCGGTTCTCGTTTACCCACGAATATGTAGTTTCGGGAAGAGCTCTCATGCGGTATTGTGTACCCATGCTTACTCCTCCAGCACAACTGGAAGCCATTCTCTTTGCAGCGGGCGAGGCCCTTTCCAAAAAGCGCCTTGCCTCAGTTATTGGCATTACTCCTCAAACCCTTCAGCAGGCGATTGATGCACTGCGAAGCGAGCTCTCAAATCGCGGCCTCTCTATTGTTGAGACCGAAACAGACGTTGAGCTTCGGACAAACGCTGCTGCTTCAGAACTCGTGAAGAAGCTGCGCGAGAATGAACTTTCACGCGATCTGGGTAAAGCGGGACTTGAAACACTTGCGCTCATTCTCTATCGCAAGGGAGCGACGAGACATGAAATTGATTGGGTGCGAGGCGTTAACTCATCTCAGACCATTCGTTCACTCCTGCTTCGTGGATTGATTGAGAAGACCGAGAACCCGGAAGATGCGAGACGTCCTCGCTATCAGGCAACCGTTGATGCACTCTCGCATCTAGGTGTTTCTCGTCGAGAAGAGCTCCCAGATTATGAGGAGCTGTCAGCGCTACTGTCTGATAAGGAGAAAGAGAGTATTGTAGAAGCACCGGTATGAGCGACACACAAAATCTCAAGAGTTTGATTGATGAAATAGAGCGCCGCCGCGTGCATCGTGAACGCTACCAGCTTGGTATTGCGGTTGTAGGCGCAGTGCTCGTCCTTGGCTTTATCACCCTTCTTGGTCCTACACTTCTTAAGAAAGAAGCAGTGGTTGCTGACGCTACCCCTGAGCCAAGCGCGTTTGATGACATTATGCTTTCTGCAAAGGCGGCAATTGTCTACGACCTTACGACAGGCGAAGTGCTCTATGAAAAGAATGCGGAGGCACAACTTCCTCTTGCGTCTCTCACAAAGCTGTTGACCATCTTTGCAGCAGCAGACGCGCTCTCTCCAGACGCTCCGGTGACGCTCTCTGCGCGTGCCCTCTCTGCAGAAGGGGACAATGGTTTTATTGAGGGAGATTCCTTTACCTTTGAAGACGCCGCCCGCCTTGCACTCGTTGCAAGTTCAAATGATGCTGCGGCCGCTATTGCAGAAACCGCAGCTGAAGCGCGTCATGCTTCAAATGGAAGTGCGTTACTTGCCTCAGCCGCAGCGTCTCTTGGTCTTTCTCAGACGTACGCATTAAACGGTACTGGCCTTGATGAGAATGGTCGTATTGCCGGAGCCTACGGCTCGCCGCACGACATTGCGATACTCGCCGGAGAATTCTTGAAGCGCACTCCTTCTATTGCTCGCGCCTCACTTTCGCCTACCGTATCTGCAACTTCGCATTCTGGCTTTTCCTACACGCTTAAGAACACTAATCCAGACGTGAATGTTATTCCTGGTCTCATGCTTTCAAAGACTGGGTTTACAGATCTTGCAGGAGGGAATCTTGCGGTCGTCTTTGACGCAGGCATGGGTCACCCGATTGCTGTCGTGGTTATGGGTTCCACCAAAGACGAGCGTTTTCTTGATGTAGCACGCCTTGTGAAGGCAACGGCTCAAGAGTTTGCGGGTCTTTCTCTCTAACTATGGAAGCTACTCTTTTTGATGCTGCACGAGTACTCGTACCCTTTGTTACTACGTTTTGTGTTGGCATTGCGCTAGCGCCCGTACTGACCAACTATTTGTATAAGCATCGAGTCTGGAAGAAGAAAGGAGGAAAGCAGGCGCTCGATGGTACAACTGCGGTTGAGTTTAATAAGCTTCATGAGGAGCGCGAACAGGTCACCCCTCGCATGGGTGGCATCCTTATTTGGGGATCAGTATTCGTGATGGCAGTAGTGACGAGCGTGCTCGCCATGCTCTCCCGAGAATATTTCTCCTCAATTGATTTCGTAGATCGCTCACAGACCTGGCTTCCACTAGCAGGACTTCTTGCTGGAGGCATTGTTGGATTCTTTGATGATCTACTTGAAGTCACGAGACGCGCCGGCGGTCTTGCACTTCGCTTTCGCCTCCTTATTGTTGGACTCCTTGGTGCATTTTCGGGCTGGTGGTTCTATGACAAACTCGATGTCTCTTCCGTTGGTGTACCGCTCATAGGTCCAATTGAACTCGGCATCTTCTTTATTCCATTCTTTGTGTTTGTCACCCTTGCGGTCTACGCCTCAGGGGTGATTGATGGGATAGACGGACTTGCAGGAGGTGTCTTCGCAATCATCTTTATGGCCTGCTGCGGCCCGACGACGTGCTCGACTGCGAGATGGGCGGCATCACCCTCGCCGGCGTGCTCATCCGCGACCACCAGGCGTACGGCCGCCTGACCATGCGCGAGGTGGTCG
>CAYXXJ010000019.1:0-5250 GCA_964469095.1 uncultured Candidatus Saccharibacteria bacterium | reverse complement strand
CAATCATCTTTATGGCGTATGCGGGTATTGCGTTTGCACAAGGACAAGTCACCCTCGCGGCGCTCTCAGCAGCTATTTCAGGAGCCACCTTTGCGTTCCTGTGGTTCAATATTCCACCTGCACGTTTCTGGATGACTGAGACCGGCACCATGGCACTCACAATGGCACTGGTGATTATCGCGTTCTCAGCAGACGTACTAGGAGATGGAGTGGGGGTGGGTGTGCTCCCGGTGATTGCATTTCCTTTGACTGCAACCGTAGTCGGAAATGTACTGCAGATTCTTTCAAAGAAACTCTTGAAACGAAAGTTGTTTAAGATCGCTCCTATCCATCATCACTTTGAAGCGATTGGATGGCCTTCGTATAAAGTGACAATGCGCTACTGGGTGATCACGCTGTTCGCAGGCATCTTTGGACTCGCCTTGGCCCTGCTAAAATAAGCAGATGCGTCGCTCGTTCTCATTTCTCGGAGATAGACCTTTTTTCATTATTGTTGCGATACTCGTCATTGGCGGCATCGCGATGTTCGCATCTGCATCTCTTGGACTCCTGGCACGAGAAGGAGGAGCAGAGCCGTGGCGACTTGCGGTTACCCAGCTTGCGCTTGGTCTTATTCCTGGGGGTATTGCACTTCTTGCGCTTCGTTTCTCTCCTCAGAAGTGGCTTGAGCGTATCGCTCTCCCTGCTTATCTTGGCGGACTCTTTCTTACACTGCTCGTATTTCTTCCGGGGATAGGAAGGACTTTGAATGGCGCACGACGATGGATTGATATTGGGTTTACAACTGTGCAACCATCGGAGTTCCTAAAGATTGGAATTATTCTCATGCTTGCGTGGTGGCTCTCACGCGCAAAAGGGAAGCTCGACGATATACGCAAAGGACTTATTCCCTTTGGTCTCATTGTGGGTATTCCGTGTGTGATTTTGTTGCTTCAGCCAAATACTTCTGCGGTGCTCGTGATTGGCGCTATTTCTCTCGCGCTCTACATACTCGCGGGTGCACCTGGCCGGGATTTGCTCTTGATTGGCCTTGTTGCAGTCGCCATGCTTGGTGCTGTGCTCTACTTCCGACCCTATGCACTCCAACGAGTGAAAACCTTTATGGATCCTTCGCAAGATGCGCTTGGAAGCGGGTATCAGATTCAGCAGTCCTTGATTGCCATTGGATCTGGGGGGTTTGCAGGCAGAGGGTTTGGCCAGAGTGTGCAAAAGTTTAGCTACCTTCCTGAAGCACATGGTGACTCGGTATTCGCGGTCTATGCAGAAGAGTTTGGGTTCTTGGGTGCAGTGTTCTTAGTACTCTTGTTCACCGCGTTTGCAGTACGAGGCTTTGCGATTGCTGCAGAGGCTTCAACGCTCTACGCCGCACTTGCCGCTACCGGCCTCACACTCCTCATTACGCTCTCTGCGTTCCTTAACATTGGCGCAATGCTAGCGATTCTTCCGCTTACGGGTCTACCGCTTCCATTTGTCTCACACGGAGGTACCGCGCTTCTCTGTGCGCTTGCATCTGTAGGTATCATTCTCAACACTGCTGCTCATAGAAAGAAGAAAGGGTAAATTGACTTTTGGTGATAGTTGAGTATAATAGTTTTAGACGAATTTTCGTTGTCAGGAGAGACAGATGAGCCAAGCTCAACTTTCTACCAGCCGTCGCGTCGCCTATAAAGACAAGGGTGACATTGTTGTGCTGGTTACTGAGACCGAAGGGAAGAAAGGGATTGTGTACTCAAAACCACAACCCATGCTCCGGTACGAATACATCGATTATCTGATCGATACCGGGGTGATCATCGCAAGCAGCAAGGTCGCCGAAGAGGTGATTGAAGCGCTTCCGACGCTTCCCGAAGGACTCCTGAAGAAGATCACGTGGTGACACGTGCAAAGCGCCGATCCTTAGGGGTCGGTGCTGTTTGTATACAGAAAACAGGGATCCTTTCGGACCCCTGTTCTTTAGAAGAGAAACGTTAGTCGCCTTGGTAGTAGATTGTACGACGCTGTTCAAATCTGTCGTCCTCTGACTCAAGGCGCACATGCACCTCAACATCGAACCTTGCTGACAAATACTCAGCGAGTTTCGTCAAACGTTCAACATTGCTGCGACCGTACACGTTCATGAGCCAGCGTTTCCCCGCAGACTTTTGCCCGGGGTCGTTTCTGAGCGAGATCGTCACAATATGCGCGCGCCGGTAGAAAGTCCACAAAAAGAAATTCCGTTTTGGGACTTGTTTGTCTTCGGCAAGAAGGCCGAATTCAAAACATTCAACCAGCTCGTCCATTGGGACGCCGTCTTCGTTCGCGAATCGAAGGTTTTGATCAAACGTAAGGGCTGCAGCTGCTGCTTTACGACCGATAACGGGAAGCGACTCCACGTACGATACTGAGGGTTTGGTTTCCCCTCGATCCGTTTCTTCTCTCATCTGTAGTCTCCATAGAACTGCCTGCAGATCCCTGCAGGTGCCGACGACTCCTCGTCAAGCGATATATTTATACTACTATTTTATATAATAGTCAATATTTTTTAAATGAAGGATTGACTGTTTTCTCTTTAGCTAGAGATTGCTTCAGCATGGTAAAATCCACGAAATGAAGATCGTATTCACGGGAGGGGGTACTGGTGGGCATTTTTATCCCATCATTGCAGTAGCAGAAGAGCTCCGAGCGCTTGCTCGTGAGCGCCAGCTCCTTATGCCCCAGCTTTTCTATCTCGCTCCATCAGCGTTTGATACTGAAGCATTGTTTGAAAATGAAATTCGCTACGAGATGATTCCTGCGGGGAAGCTGCGTCGCTATTTCTCCTTCGCTAACTTCACCGATATCTTTGTCACCCTTGCCGGTTTCTTTGGTGCCCTTATCGCACTCTTTCGTATCTATCCTGACATTGTGTTTTCAAAAGGCGGGTACGCCTCAGTACCCGTCACGCTTGCAGCACGCGTCCTTGGTATCCCTGTCATGATTCATGAATCTGATGTAAAGCCGGGAAGGGCGAATAAGCTTGCGGCATCCTTTGCGTATCGTATTGCAGTGACCTTTGATGCAACGGCTGAAGCATTTCCTCCAAAGGTGCGTGGAAAGATTGCGCGTACTGGTATTCCTATTCGTCGTGAGATTCGTATGCTCGAGTCTTCCGGTGCACGTGAAGAACTTGGTCTTGATCCGTCAGTACCGGTAGTTCTTATTCTTGGCGGCTCAACCGGGGCTAAGGCAGTAAACGAAGTAGTACTCGGTGCACTTCCAGAACTTGTTGCAGGAGCAAATATTATTCATCAGACCGGCAAAGATAACTTTAAAGAAGTATCAGGTACGGCACAGGTGATTCTTGGGGGAAGTCCTCAGAAATCCCGCTATCACGCATTCCCGTATTTGAATGCGCTTTCTATGCGCCGCTCTGCTGGTGCGGCTGATCTCATCATTTCACGAGCATGCATGACGGCTGTTGCGGAGATTGCGCTTTGGGGTAAGCCCTCTATCTTGATTCCTATTCCTGAGACGGTAAGTCACGATCAGCGTACAAACGCCTATGGCTATGCTCGTACCGGTGCGTCTGTTGTACTTGAAGAATCAAATATCTCTCCACATTTGCTTGCCTCAGAAGTACGTCGCATTCTTGCTGACGCTGCACTTCGCGTCTCAATGAGCGAGAAGAGTAAGGCATTTGCAAACGCTGACGCTGCAAAACTTATTGCTGAAGAGCTTCTTCGGGTAGGTCTTTCGCACGAGCCGCAGGCTGCATAACTATGGTTGTCACTCGTATTCCACCATCACCTACAGGGCGTTTCCATATCGGTACTGCACGCACCGCGCTTTTTAACTATCTCTATGCACGAAAGCACGGAGGAAAGTTTCTGTTTCGTGTAGAGGACACGGACAGGGAACGTAGCCTTCCTGAATACGAGAAAGATATTATTGATGGCCTTGCCTGGCTTGGTCTTACGCATGACGGAGAGATTACAAGACAGTCTGAACGTCTTGCTCGTCATACCGAACTACTGAAGCAACTTGTTGCTGATGATAAGGCGTATGTTTCTAAAGAACCTTCAACCAAGGACGCAACAAAAGAGGTGGAGGTGGTACGACTTCGAAACATTGGTCGCTCAATTACTTTTAATGATGAGATCCGTGGCAACATCACCTTCGATACCGCAGAGCTTGGTGACTTTGTGATTGGACGAGCGATCGATGATCCGCTCTATCACTTCGCGGTAGTGGTTGATGATGCTGACATGGGCATCACCCATGTCATACGCGGTGAAGATCACATTTCAAACACACCACGACAGATATTGATTCAGGAAGCGTTGGGCTTCCCACGTCCTGTCTATGCACACCTTCCACTCATTCTTGCGTCTGATCGCTCCAAGATGAGCAAGCGCCATGGTGCTGTCTCGCTTGCTGACTACCGTGAGCAGGGTTTTACACGCGAAGGCATCCTGAACTATCTCGCGCTCCTTGGCTGGAACCCGGGAGACGAACGTGAGGACTTTTCACTTGAAGAATTGGTTGAAGCATTTAGCTTGTCGCATGTACACAAAGCGGGTGCAGTATTCGATATGGTGAAGTTTAAGAGTGTGAACCAACGCTGGATGCGAAAACGCTCTGACGCTGACTATATTCAGGAAGGGAACCTAGAGGCTTCGAATAAGGAGCGTCTGCTTCGTGCAGTGGAGCTGTTGAAGGAACGTGCACAGACTTTTGGTGAAGCTCGCGAGCTCCTTTCAGGGGAGTTGGCCTGCCTTTTTGAGACCCCTTCAGTAGCGGTAGAAGGGCTTAAGGAGAAGGAGTCACCTGAGGCGCCAGGGGTCACAAAAGAGGCCCTTACGGCCGTTTTAGGGGCTCTAAAGGGCTTACAAGACCCCCTTACACCTGAAGCAGTTAAGGAGGTTTTGATGCCTAGAGCAGACAGAAATCCCAACGAAAAAGGGGGTCGTGGAGCTGTGCTGTGGCCGGTCCGCTTTGCGCTCTCAGGACTCGCTAAGTCACCCGACCCGTTCACAATCGTCTCTATTATCGGCATTCATGACGCACGCTCGCGCATAGAAAACGCCCTTGCTATACTTTAACTAATGTTTCGCCGTCTCGTCCTTTCTCTTCTTATTCTTGTTCTTGTTACTCCGTTAGTGACGGCTCTACCTGCACGCGCAGATTCAGTAGATGAAATCAAAGATCAGATTGAGCAAATCAATCGTCAGCGACGCGCACTTGATGAAGAGATTGCCGAGTATCACCGTCAGTTGAATGTGTTAGGTGGTG
>CAYXXJ010000018.1:2020-9466 GCA_964469095.1 uncultured Candidatus Saccharibacteria bacterium | reverse complement strand
AGTTGGTTGATGCGCCTCCCGGAAGGAATGCGCGACCAACGTCGAATGCTCGGGCTTTGATGGCTTTTTCATAGACTTCAGGCTTTTCATCACCATGAAGCGGAAACCGCTCCTTCAGGATCGGTACCATTTTTGCGAGCACGTGCAGATAGAACGCACGAAGCTTCGTAAGCATTTCCTCAGAGAGTTTCGATCTTGAAGGGTCAATGAACTCTCTCGTGCCGTAGTCGATGTAGCGTGTGGAGCACTCCTGCCCGTTATAGAGCGGGAAGTCCTGGACTGCTTTGGCAGCCAGAAGCGACACGTTTTCAATGAAGACATAAGCCGTTCCCATGTCGCCGATGGACTTGTGTCCGTAGCCGACATAGTAGGTGCCCATGAACTTATCAGCGCCACGTTTCGCAATCACCTCAAGGTGGTTGCGTACACTCGCCGGAGAGCGGCTATAGAGAGCGCCAAGCATGGCGCCCGCCTCAGGAGTAATGACTGAACCCTGATCGAGGACAATCACTTCACCTGCGCCTTCTCCAAAGGGAACATACTGGTGGCAAAGAGCAGACATATCGCGCATGGATTCCTCCTTCGGTTGCGACGTCTAGAGCGAGCGTACGTGGAGAGGGGAGGGAGTGCAAACCAACACGTTGCTTCCTCTGTCAAACGGCCGTATGGTCTGTAAGGAACTACACAAGGAGGTAGTACGTAATGGGTAAGCTCATTGTGATTGAAGGCGGGGATGGTGCTGGAAAGCAAACGCAGTTTGAGCGTGCGCTCGCGAAGCTTCGTACACGCGGCCCTGCATCCTATTTCGACTTTCCAAACTACGGTTCAGTCGTCGGTCGGGTGATTCGTGAGTCGCTTGCAGGAGACTACGGAGATTTCCGTAACCTGCATCCGAAACTCGCCGCGCTTCCGTACGCACTTGATCGTGCCGTATTTCGAAAGAGCCTCTACGCAGCTCTTGAGAGAGGGCATGCGCTCTGCAACCGATACACGCCAAGCAATGCGATGTATCAGGCTGCAAAGTTCTCGAGTCACGAAGAACAAGAACAGTTCATTACCTGGCTTGAAGACTTGGAGTACGGAGAGTTAGAACTCCCGAAACCAGACCTGGTTATCTATCTGCACGTGCCCTACGACGTATCGCAGGGTCTCATGCAGAAACGTGACAAAGAAACGTTTGGCGGAAGACCTGCTGACCAACATGAACGAGACACAAAGTATCTTCGCGATGTGGTCGACCTCTATGTACGCACCGCACTCAGTCGAAGAGAGACGTGGAAAACGATTGGTTGCATGAAAGATGGCACACTTCGTTCAATCGAGGACATTCATCAAGAAGTGATGTTTCTGATCGACCAGTTCACCTGAAGCTAAACGCCCGCAGCACTCTGCGGGCGTTTTTCGTTACCTGTGCTACTTTCTAAGACATGTATCCCTTTCTGGAGCGAGAAGACCCCGAAGTGTTTTCTATTGTGAACGGGGAAGACAAGCGACAAGCAGAAGGGCTTGAGCTTATTCCGTCTGAAAACTATGTGTCGCACGCAGTCAAAGAGGCGCTCGCGTCTTCGCTTACGAATAAGTACGCAGAAGGCTATCCCGGAAAACGCTATTACGGAGGACAGGAGTTTACTGACAAGGCAGAAGTGCTTGCAATTGAACGTGCCAAGAAATTGTTCAATGCAGGCTACGCAAACGTACAGCCACACGCAGGGGCACCAGCAAATATTGCTACCTACTTTGCGCTCATGGAACCAGGAGACACCATTATGGGTATGGACCTTTCTCATGGTGGGCACCTCACCCACGGACACCCGGTAACGATCATCACTAAAGTTTTCAACTTTGTGCGCTACACGATGAAAAATGTAGACACCGGTGAAATCGACTATGACGAAATGCTTCGAGTAGCAAAAGAAACAAAACCAAAAGTACTCATGGCAGGGTTCTCTGCGTATTCGCGTGAACTCGATTACGAGCGCTTTGTAGCGATAGGGAAGGAGGTGGGCGCAACCGTTATTGCAGACGTTGCACACATTGCAGGACTCATTGCAGGAGGCGCACTCAAAAATCCTTTTGATTACGGATTTGATCTTATGACGACTACCACGCATAAGACACTTCGTGGTCCGCGAGGCGGCATGATTCTGACCAGAGAAAATGCAGAGCTTGCTGCAAGGATTGATAAAACAGTATTCCCTGGTTTCCAAGGAGGTCCGATCATGAATGCGATTGCTGCAAAAGCAGTCTGCTTTGGTGAAGCACTTCGTCCTTCCTTTAAGACGTACGCAGCGAACGTTATTCAGAACGCTAAAGCCATGGCGGAGGTGTGTACCGAAGAGGGTGTACGACTTATTGGTGGCGGTACGGACAATCATCTTGTTCTTGCAGATGTCTCAGCGCTCGGTCTTTCAGGCGGAGAGGCAGAGCGTCTTCTCGACGAAGCGGGAATTACTCTGAATAAGAATGTGATCGCTGATGACACCAGGAAGCCTATGGATCCCTCAGGTATTCGTTTTGGTACTCCAGCACTTACGTCTCGTGGCTTTACCAAGGAAGAATGCGCAGAAGTCGCCCGCCTTATGCTTCAGGTGCTTAGGACTCGAGATGCTGGGGTGGCGAAAGCTCGAGTAAGAGAGCTTGCAGCAGCACATCCGATCCCAGAGTCCTACGACTAGGGCAATTTGCTACACTTGGGTATCTATGGAAGCTCGTATACGAGAAGCGGTGGAGAAAGCGCTCGAGGCGGTAGGGGCGACTAATACTACCTTTGCGGTTGAGTGGCCTGCAGATGCTTCACACGGGGACTTTGCAACAAATGCCGCCATGGCAGCTGGAAGGGCGCTTGGCAAGAATCCAAAAGCACTTGCCGAAGAACTCGCGCCGCGCATACAAGAAGCACTTCAAGACTACGTATCGTCAGTCACGGTTGCTGGTCCAGGATTTATAAACCTCATGCTTAGAGAAGGAGTGATTCGTGAGGCGATAGAGGCAGCGTCGGATGAGGAATGGGGAAGAGGTACGTCTAACGAAGGTAAGCGCATCATCGTCGAATACTCGTGCCCGAATCCATTTAAAGAAATGCACATTGGTCACCTCATGTCGACAGTGATTGGAGAAGCAGTGTCTCGTGTGATTGAAAACACAGGAGCAACTGTTGCACGAGATTCCTATGGAGGCGATGTGGGACCACATGTTGCTAAAGCGCTCTGGGCGCTACAGAAAGACAGAGTCACTGATGTCGCAAATGCTTCAGAAGTTGATAAGGCATATGCGCACGGATCAAAAGCGTATGAAGCAAGTGAAAGTGCTAAGACAGAGATTGACGCTCTGAATGTTGCTATCTATAAGAAAGAGGATCAAGGGCTTATGGATTTGTGGGTGCGCGCTCGTGAAGCGTGCCTTGAAGCATTTCGTGAAATCTACCAAACACTCGACACACATTTCGACTACTATTTCTTTGAAAGCGAAACAGCCGAGCCTGGTCTAGAGAAAGTACGAGAAGCACTTGCTCGCGGTGTGTTTACCGAGAGCGAAGGCGCGGTTATTTATGAAGGTGAGAAAAAAGGACTCCACACGCTCGTCTTCATCACGTCTCGCGGTACACCTACGTACGAAGCAAAAGAGGTAGGGCTTGCGTACGTGAAAGAAGAGCGCTGGCCGTCTGACGAGGCGTATATCCTTACCGCCGCTGAACAGATCGGACACTTTAAGGTAGTGAAAGCTGCGCTTGAAGATATTGCACCAACGCTTGGTGCGAAAACCGAACACATTCCGCACGGATTCATGCGACTGACGTCAGGCAAAATGTCGTCTCGAGAAGGGAATACGGTAACAGCACGAGAGCTTATAAACGGGATGGTAAAAAAAGCGAAGGAGAAGAATGACGACCCGCTTATCGCCGAAGCAGTAGCAATTGCTGCGATCAAATACATGATCCTGCGCCAAGCCCCAGGCGGAGATATTATTTTTGATCCTGAAAAATCTCTTTCACTTGAGGGAGATTCAGGACCGTATCTGCAGTATGCGTATGTTCGTGCACTGAAGCTTCTATCATACGAGGGGGAGAGTACGGGTGGCACAGACATGCCTCACGCACCCTACGCGATTGAGCGACTCATTACGCGATTTCCGGAAGTGGCGCTTCGTGCTGGACGAGAGAAAGCACCACACCATGTTGCGCAGTACCTCACACGACTTGCGTCTGAATGGAACTCCTTCTATGCAGCAGAACAGGTACTCGGTTCTCCTGAAGAGGCGTATAAACTTCACGTGGCTCGTGCGTTTGCAAATACCATGCGAAACGGCCTTGCGCTTCTTGGTATCCCCGCACCAACGCAGATGTAGGGTTGCCAGGCGCTACGACTCTTGGTATTCTCGCGTCCTAGTGGGTCTTTCACAGGCTCGACACAAAGGGAGAACGTTCATGGCAGGGACCCTTCAAGATCACGCTACGGCGTGTAACGTGGAAGAGTTTGAACTGCTGCAGTTCATTCGCTCGTACGGCGAAGGTTCTTTTAAGGAGTGGTTCAGTCGACTCACTCCTGAGGCAACACGTCGCCGTTATGAAAAGCGGCAACCACCTTTGAGAATCATCGGCAATCGCGATTTCGCTTTCGTCCCTAGACGGCGCTAGTGAAGTAGCAAGACCGGCGCATCTGCGCCGGTCTTCCTTTTTAACGATCGAACACATAGGATAAGAGGATTATGGCTGAGGCAACGAATAAGAGTGAAGTAGCACTTCGTGAGGAGCAGACACTTTCGTTCTGGAAGGAGCGGGACATCTTCGCAAAGACCCTCAAGAAAGACGCCCCCAAAGGGGAGTTCGTCTTCTATGATGGGCCGCCGTTTGCTACAGGACTTCCGCACCAAGGATCGCTCCTTTCCTCAGTCTCTAAGGATCTGATTCCACGCTATAAGACCATGCGTGGATACCGCGTGCGTCGTCGCTGGGGCTGGGACACCCATGGCCTCCCGATTGAATCGCTCGTTGAAAAGAAACTCGGACTGAAGAATAAAAAAGAAATTCTTTCGGTAGGTATTAAGACGTTCAACGAAACTGCACGCTCCATGGTGCTTGAGTACGTGCATGACTGGAAGCGCTATGTCGATCGCGTTGGACGCTTTGTTGATTTTGATAATTCCTACAAAACCATGGACGCATCGTTCATGGAGAGTGTGTGGTGGGCACTTAAGCAGATCCACACCAAAGGGAACCTGTATGAGGGAAGGAAAGTGCTTATGTACTGTACGCACTGCGAGACGCCGCTTGCAAAAGCAGAGATCGCAATGGACAACACGTATAAGGACATCACCGAAGAGACAACGACCGTGAAGTTCAAGGTACTAAATCCTGAAGCACGGAGTCTCCCGCAGAACACCTATCTTCTTGCGTGGACGACAACCCCATGGACGCTTCCCGGAAACGTTGCGCTTGCGGTTGGTCCTGATATCGACTATGTCGGAGTGAAGGTAGGGGGGGAGACATATCTTGTCGCCAAGGCGCGTCAGGAAACCGTAGCTCCAGGCGCAATCACCAGTACGCACAAAGGAAGTGAGTTGGTAGGACTTACCTATGAGCCGCTGTACACCATTGCTAAAGTCGCCGCTCATGCAGGAAAGAAATGGGAGGTGCTTCCTGCTGATTTTGTAACAACTGAAGACGGTACTGGTATCGTGCACACGGCAGTTATTTATGGTGAAGACGATTACGCGCTCGGCGTAAAAGAAGGACTTCCTATGGTGCCGCTCCTACATCCAAACGGAACCTACAATGAAGACGCGCCAGAGTTTCTTCGTGGTCAGTATCTGAAGAAGGGGGAAACACCGATCAAAGAAGATCTTGAGAAGCGTGGCCTCCTAGCTCTGCGTGCGATGCATACACACTCATACCCGCACTGCTATCGCTGTGGTACGCCCCTTATCTATAACGCGGTGTCTTCTTGGTTCATCAACATACAGGCAGTTAAGGAGAAGATGTTGGGAGAAAACGAGAAGATCAGCTGGTTCCCAGAACACCTCAAGCACGGTCGCTTTAAGCATATTGTTGAGAATGCGCCTGACTGGACGATCTCGCGTAATCGCTTCTGGGCAACACCACTCCCTATCTGGAAAGATGCTCAAGGGAAGGTGCGGGTCATTGGTTCAGTTGAGGAACTGAAACAGTACGCAAAAAAGAGTGGCAACAAGTACCTCGTGCTTCGCCATGGTGAGGCAGAGCAGAATGTTCGTCGCATCCTCAGTTCAGATGCAACGAAGAATCCTCTTACTGAAAAGGGAAGAGCACAGGCAGATGAAGCTGCAGAGAAGCTGCGTACATTGAAGCCAACAAAGATTTTCGCTTCTCCGGTACTCCGCACCAAAGAAACCGCAGAGCGTATAGCTGCTACCCTTGGCTATCCTACTGATCAGATTGTGTACGATGAGCGACTTCGGGAATTTCAGTTTGGAAGTTTTGAAGAGAAAGCAGTAGACGAATGGTTTGTACAAAGAGAGAAAGCACGCTTCGATGAAGCTTTTTCAGGTGGTGAATCCTATCAAGATGCAAAGCGCAGATTTGGAGACTTTATCTACGAAGTAGAGCGCACGTATCAAAACGAGACGGTGGTCATCGTCACGCACGGTATTGGACTTGAGAGTCTTACGACTGTTGCGGGAGGATACGACAAACAGAAATCACGAGAGGTGGTATGGAATCAAACATTTCCAGTCTGTGCACTTATTGACCTACAGTTTGTCCCGTTGCCGCATAACGATGACTATGAACTTGACCTACATCTTCCGTACCTGGATGAGGTAGCGCTTGTTGACGAAGCAGGGAAGCCACTCACCCGCATACCAGAAGTCGTTGACTGCTGGGTGGAGTCCGGCTGTATGCCATTTGCTGAGTATCACTATCCGTTTGAACACAAGAGCGAGTTTGAGAAACGTTCACCTGGTGACTTTGTCTCAGAGTATGTCGGACAGACGCGCGCCTGGTTCTACTACATGCATGCGATCTCCACGAGTCTCTTTGGACGTCTGCCGTTTAGACATGCGACCGTTACAGGAAACGTCCTGGCCGCTGATGGTGCGAAGATCTCCAAGAGTAAGGGTAACTACACTGATCCGTACGTACTCTTTGATCGATTTGGCGCCGATGCGTTCCGCTACTATCTCATGGCCTCTCCCGTCATGCAGGCAGAAGACCTGCAGTTTAGAGATGATGATGTAAAAGAAGTTGCACAAAAGGTACTCAACATTCTTCGTAACGTGCACTCCTTCTACGAGATGTATAAGGACGGAACACCACGAAGCAACACCTCAACCCATGTACTGGATCGTTGGGTATTGGTACGCCTTTCAGAAACCACTGACGCAGTAACTGACGCGCTTGATCGTTATGACGTCGTGCGTGCGGTACGCCCCCTACGTGAGTTTGTGGATGATTTCTCAACCTGGTACGTACGT
>CAYXXJ010000018.1:0-2010 GCA_964469095.1 uncultured Candidatus Saccharibacteria bacterium | reverse complement strand
GTCGTTCACGTGATCGTATGAAGAGTGAAGACGCTAGAGACAGAACCGCGGCGCTCGCGACACTGCGCTACGTTCTCCACACCTTCGCACGCTTAAGCGCCCCGGTGATGCCGTTTGTTGCAGAAGAACTCTGGCAGGGGGTTAAGGAAGAAGGGGAGGAAGAAAGTGTGCATCTTGCTTCATGGCCTGAAACCAAAAAGCATCTCTTTAGTTTCTTTACCGATGCGAAGGATAAAAAGCTGGTCACTGATATGAGTAATGTTCGAGCACTTGCCTCTGAAGGTCTTATGCTTCGACAAAAAGCAGCGGTTATCGTACGTCAGCCGCTTGCGTCACTTTCTATTCCAGGAACGCTTCCTGCTGAGCTTGCGCTCATTCTTAAAGACGAGGTGAATGTAAAAGAAATCAAAGAAGGAGCAGAGACGCTCGCGCTTGATACGGCACTTACGCCAGAACTTATTGCAGAGGGAGATGAGCGTGCGTTCTCTCGAGCTGTTGCTGAGGCGAGAAAATCACTCGGACTCTCCCCCAAAGATATGGTTGAGGTAGTGCGAGGTGAGGGCCCATACACGGCGACGCTCTCTACTGGTGTCGTAGCGTTCGACCTGAAGCGCAATGCGTCCTAGGTACTCAGTTCCAGCCATAACGCTCGGGAGGTATCCACACGGAGAAGCAAGTGCGCAGATATTGCTGTTGACCCCAGAGTTTGGACTCGTGCGCGCAAAAGCACAGGGTATACGAGCGTCAGGAGCAAAACTCGCTGCAGCACTCCAGACGTTTGCCGAATGTGAAGCGATCCTGGTTCGAGGGAAAGAAGGCTGGAGACTTTCAGGAGCACTTCTCGTAGCGAATCGAACGAAAGGACTTTCTGCGGTTGCCCGAGGAAGGGCGGGGCGTGTTGCGCAGTTGCTACTGCGTCTTGTGCACGGGGAGACACGAGATCCGGAGTTGTTTGAGATCTTTTCTTCGTTTCTCGACGCACTCTCAATACTTTCTGAAGCCGATGGAGACGCAGCTGAAACGTTTGCGGTACTTCGTATTTTGCGGGTGTTAGGTCTTGATGCGGGCGAAGTGCCTGGTGAAGGATTCACCAAGGAAGCGTTTCTGAAGATAGAAGCAGATCGAAGCTCGTATATACGACGAATCAATCACGGCATTAGCGCCTCCGGGCTATAATGCGCAAATGCCAGACACCCCCGAGAGTCCCTTGGAGCGCATGCGAAGGAAGCTCTACGCGCCTCCTACTATTGCTACACAAGAGCGAACTCCGCTCTCACAAGCGCCCACAGCCTCTCCTGAGGGCTGGGCTCCGGAACCAGTTGTGGTGCGGACTCCAAAGAAACCAGGCCTTTCAGGCTCTGCACTCTTTCTTATATTTGGCGTAGGGTTTTTTGCACTTGCAGGTATTGTTTCTGGTGTAGTGCTCTTTCTTGGTGGCCGCTCACTATCCTCTGACAATCTGGTCATCACGATTGAGGGACCAACAACCGTTTCAGGAGGACAAGAGACTTCGTTTTTCATAGCGATACAAAACAACAATCCAACAGTGGCAGAGCATCCAGTACTTTCAGTTACGTTCCCTGAAGGAACCTTTGAGGCGGGGAACGCGTCAGTACCACTTCCGTATTACACCGAAGAGCTTGCAGATATTGCTGCAGGAGAGGTGCGCAGGGTACAAGTGCGAGCTGCATTTTTTGGAGAAGAGAATGCACGATTCACACTCCCAGTTTCAGTTGAATATGCAACCGGACAATCAAACGCAACCTTTGTTTCTAAGAAGAACTACGCACTCGTCATTTCAACCGCACCAGTCACACTTACCGTCACTACCTTGTCAGAAATTGCACCAGGCCAACCACTCACGCTTTCAGTAGTGGCTCGCTCAAATGCGACGACGCCACTTGAGAATGTAGCGGTTGAACCTGATTATCCATTTGGATTTACGGTCACCACCTCTGAACCAGCACTTGAGAACAAGTTGTATCGGCTGGGCACGCTTGCGCCTGGAGA
>CAYXXJ010000017.1:0-9795 GCA_964469095.1 uncultured Candidatus Saccharibacteria bacterium | reverse complement strand
CCATTTTGCAAAGGAGTCCTGATTACTCGCGCCTCGCGGACTCGGCGCTCGCCCCTTCGCCCTGTCCGCACCTTTTTCTTGTTCTGATTCGCGGGGGGTATGCCTGAAATGCATTTGGAGCGGACAAGGGCGAGAAAAATTGTTTAACAAAAGCTCCGTGCTGTTTTAAATGAATCGCTTCTTATTCTGATTTTCATTCGCATAAACTCAAACACCCCGAACAGTGCTGTGGTGTACAGCACATCTCCGAGAACCATGTTCCTCAAAAATGGAATGCCGAGCTCATACGCATAGAGTAGTCCTGCAAAGCTTTTCTCGTACCACGGCGAAAAGAGCCACACTGCGCCGTTCGTAATCAGGAAGAAGAGGATAGAGGAACCTGCAACCGTCAAAAATATTGGGAGGATATTGTTCCACTTCTTGCTCATCCAACTTATGCCGCCGATGAGAGCAAATGAGCCGTACACACTTGCCATAATTCTCCAGTCATAGAAGCCGATGAGGGCGTCAGAAAGGAGGAGCGCGCCGAGCGGCAGAATGAGCGACCACCGTTTCCCAATATATCGGCTCGCGACAAACGCGATAGCAACAAGTGGGGTAGCGTTTGGTAGGTGCGGCAGCAAGCGCATTGAGATGCCGAATGCGAGAAGGGCGAGTGCAGTGTATACGATGGTTGTTCGTGTCATAGCTAAAACGCAGACGCTGCGAAGAACCACTCAACGGAGTCACCGTCGTGGAGTATGAGAGACGCTGCGCCGACCTGCGGCATGACGCCATTCACTTTGTACTGCCAGTATTTATTATCGGTACCGTTTTTCATTCCATGAATTTCCTCAACAAGAGTGCCGAGTCCAGAATACTCCTTTGTAACAAGCCCAAAGTCAGAATCTTCTGTGGCGCGATCTTGGAGTACTTCGAGTACTGTCTCTCCTTCGCTGATGGATGCATGGAACGGGGCAGCAAAGCCTTCTACAGTGAGCGTGATGCTTCCTTGTATACTTTCGCTTCTCGTGGGCGCCTGCGTGGTGCTGGTGTAAGAAAATATACTTACTGCTGCAAGCACGACGAGTGCAGTAACCGCGATGACCTGCCAGCGTTTTCCGTTTTTCATAAAGAATAGTTTTAATTTAATAAGACGGTGATAATTCTTTCGCGCCCTCCATCGTGCCAGCATAGCGGGCTAGCGCGTAGAGCGCACTTGAAAGTCGGTTCAGATAGGCGCTTGTATCAGATGATACGCTTCGAACACCTCTTGCGCCCATAACTGCGCGCTCTGCCCTTCGCGAGACCGCACGAGTGTAATCGAGAAGCGCTCCGAGCTCGGTGGTGCCGGGAATGACGAACGCGTGCGGGTTGCTGATTTCTTTTTCAAGCTTGTCAGTAGCACGTTCCAGGGAGGTGATGTGTAATGGCATTATCTTTTTGTCAGAGCCCGCAAGCTCTGCCTGAATGATGAATAGACATTCCTGCATGTTCAGTAGTTCGTCAGTAAGGAGTGGAGACATGTTCCTGGCGTGTGCGTGTGCTCGGCAAACCCCGATGAGTGAGTTGAGTTCATCAAGCGTGCCGAGCGCTTCGTATATCGGGTTATCTTTCGGGAATCGGTCTTTTGTACCGAATAGTCCTGATGCACCGTTGTCTCCTTTGCGGGTGTATAGCATAGCTTATGCAGGCACCGCCGTTTCTGTTGGCACCACCATATCGATATCACACACGCCACCGGCACAGGCGAGTTCTAGTTTCTGTTCCGTTTCGTCAACGTGTTCGTACGTTGTGATTTTTGCATAATCAATCTTTGGGAAATTTGCCACCATCGTCTCGTAGGTTTCTTTTGAGATTACTTCGTAGGGTGCAAGCCTATACACGTGATTGAAGCGTGGCAAAAAGGAAAGCCCGCCGATAATATCCCAGTTCTTCTGAATCCAATCCACAACGCTAATCCACTCGCTTTCATCCACTGAAATAGTGGCGGAAGGATTGTGCTCGGTGAAGTTCATCTTTACCACTTTCCAATATTCAAGTTGATCGAGCGCAGACACATCATCCTTAAAGACAGTCGTTGTGCCCGGAGACTCAACGGGGAACTCAAGTACGAAGGTACTTGCGCTTTCTTCTGATTGTCCGACCTCAGGATAGTGGGGGACTCCTTGGTCTTTCAACATTGCGAACGATGCATAGGTTGCGGAAATGCGGACGCGGCGAATGTAATATTTTGAGTGACGCGGATGAATACCTGAGGAACAATTGAAGGTTTGCGAGACGGTGCCTGAAGGCTTTACGGCCGTCACTGAAAGCGACGCAGGGATGCCAAACCGCTTTGCGTACGCTTCGTTTGTAGCGACTGCCGTATCGCGCATAGCGCGTAGCGTTTCAGGAGTGCGTGCCACCTCGCTATCCCACTGTCCGGTGACTGATACGCCGAGCAAGCGTTCTACTTCGCAGTGCTTTGCCCACTCATTTGAAATGTAGCGGAAGGACGTTAGTGTCGACTGATAGGTGCCAAGGAGTGCGGCGAGGCGTGCCTTGCGGATAAGACTTTCGGGAGTATCATCCGCACGCGCAATAATCTCGGAAAGATTGCAAAATTGTTTTGATTGGAGGAGTATCTCCCCACATGGATTCGTTCCGATTGGTCCTTCCACGACTCCGTCTTCGTGTAGAAACCCCGTGTCGGCGAAGGATTGCTTGCGACGTTCGGGGAGTGTGTTTCCCAAGGCTCCTCGATTAAAGATGCCGCGTTCGCCTGAACCACTTTTCATAAGTGCTACCCATTCTTCGACCAGTTCCATGTTTGAGGGTTTTACCGTGTAGACGGCTGAGTTGTTCGCTACCGAGCGGTGTGGCTCAGTAAGATAAAACTGTCCCTTTTTTGCGTCGCGCAATTCCGCATCGTCCAAGTCTGAAAGTGATATCATCGCGGTGCGACGCACGCCGCCTGAAACTACACACTCGCCGATTTTGCAGATGATATCGTGCGCATCGATACTCCTAAGGCGTCGTCCCTGTCGGCGGAGAATCTTTTCGCGAGCGAACGAAAGAAGAGAACGGAGTGGATCCGGTCCGGAAGCTTTTCCGCCCATCGTTTTAAGACGCGCACCAGCTGGACGAATCTGCGAGAAATCAAAATCAATGTCGTTGCCGTCGTACCATGTTTGAAGTCCGAGCAAGAGAGCATCGCACCAGCCTTCTTTTGAATCGGCAATGATGTGCAGTGGCAGTTTCTTTTTCGTCTGCTTTCGTATTTGCGGGAGCTGCTCTATGTTCTGGCTTTCAACAGAAAATCCGACTCCGCATCCCTGCATCGAGAGGTACATAATTTCCGAGAAATCCCCGAGCGTAGTCGGCGCGATAAATGAGCAATTGTATGCACAGGTATTACAACGTCTTGCTGGTTCACCCGCAAACTGCATGAGGCGCATTGAGGGCATGACTTCTTGTCGGAGAATCGCCTCACGCAGCTCTCCGTATTCTTCTTCCGCGAGTTTGTCGCCGAGATTTTCTTTCATGAACGCCATGTACCGATCAACCGTCTCCACCCAAGTTTCTCGACGCCCCTCTTCGGCAATCCAGCGCGCATAGGTGCGTAAGTAGACGAATTCGCCAAGAGGATTTCCTTCAAAATATTTTTTACTCTCCTGCGCAAGCGCCTGCACTTTCGGCGACACTTCATGTTCGCTACCACGCATCTGCGTTCTGCGTGCACGGTACAAAATGTACGCTTTTGCGGAAGCAGGGAACTTTTGGAGCATCAGTTCTTTTTCCACGGCATCCTGCACTAATTCCACCGATGGTATGAATCCCGTATCCGCTCGACACCTTGCCCGTATATCTTTTTCAACTGCCGAAGCGATTTCACCTGCGGCACTCTCGCGGAATTCATTTGCAGCGTTAAGAGCTTTCTCTACCGCTGTAGCTATTTTCTGTGCGTCAAACGGAACGAGCATGCCATCGCGTTTTCTGATGCTGAGAGGGGCTGTGGATTGTTTCGTTGGCATACGCATTCAGTGTTATATTGATGGTTATCTATACATAATACAGATAGACAGGCATCTATGGGTAAGAAAACGCTGGGGATAAAGAAAAAAGCAGAAATAACAAAGAAAAAAGGACCTGAAAAGACGTATAAGCGTCCGGCATGGGTCGTAAGTGGGGAAGAAGAGCTCTGCCCCGATTGCTTCAAAGTTGTCGGTGAACGAAGCCGGTACAATCTTGTCTGTATGCTTGGGAAAACTCGGGAAGGCATGACTGTGGGGGCTTTGACTGAACGCATGAACCTGCGTCAGCCGACTGTGACGCACCATCTTAATATCCTCCGTTCCGTCGATGCGGTTGAAAGCAAGGACCGTGGGCGCGAACGCGTCTATACCTTGAATCGCGACGCCCATTGCTTTGAAGAGTGCAAAATACCATTTTAACTCATCCCCTATGTTGCAACTTTTCGGATACACGTGGTCATACTTCGTCCAGGTCGCAGGGTTGTTTGTAGCCTTCATCTTCGCAGCATTGTTCATTTATCTTTCGTTGCGTCATTTGCGGTGGCATTGGATGCGAATTGCACTCGTAGTCGTATTTATCGCGGTCTCTATTGTATTTTATGTGCCTAACGGCCTGCCACGCGGTCTTGAGTATCCGCTTTCTCTTATTACCTATGGACCTGCGGAAGGGCCAGTTTTACCGCTTGCAAATGTATGGGACCTGTTTACTCATTTTGACAAAATTGAGCGTGTCTCAGATATTGCGCGTGACCCAAACGACGTCCCTCCTCCCATGGAACGTACTGCACCTTCGCGTGCGCGAGGGAGATACTGTAGAGCTCACGCTTCATAACGATCCAAGCAGTCTCCACCATCACAATATCGACTTGCACGCGGTAACGGGTCCAGGAGGAGGTGCGGTTTCTACCATGGTCGCGCCCGGGGAAACAGCAACTGTGACTTTTAAAGCACTTCATCCCGGCGCGTTCGTGTATCATTGCGCAACTCCAAACGTAGCGAATCATATGACGCACGGAATGTACGGACTTATTCTTGTTGAACCGAAGGAAGGCCTCGCAAAAGTAGACCACGAGTATTATGTGATGCAGGGTGAATATTATTCAGTGGGAGGAATAGGGCGCAAAGGCCTCCAACTCTTTGACGCGCAGGCAATGCTTGATGGAAATCCTACGTACATCTTCTTTAATGGAAAAACAGAAGGACTTGCTGACCATATGCAAGCAAAGACCGGCGAAACGATACGTATGTATGTGGGCAACGGTGGAGTGAACCTCGTGTCTTCCTTCCATGTTATTGGAGAGATATTCGACCGGGTGTTCTCGGAGGCGTCGCTTTCGTCTGCTCCTCTCACAGACGTTCAGACAACGCTCGTTCCTGCAGGGGGCGCAACCGTTGTTGAGTTCGATGTGCAGGTGCCCGGTAATTATGTGCTCGTCGACCACGCGCTTGCTCGCATGGAAAAGGGCGCCTGGGGAGTGCTCAAGGTAACGGGAGAAGAAAACAAAGAAATATACGACGGCAAAATAATTCAGGGCCACGGGCATTGAGTGGGGAGCCCGCCACTTGTTCCGACTTGTGGCGGATTGTGCGCGCACGGTGGGCGGGGCAAGCACTCTGGCATTTCGGCCTCGGGTATTTCCGCTATGAGCGTCCATGGCTAAAGGACGAAGGCCGCCGTTAATCGGAGGCACCTCACCCCGAAGCGGAAGCGACACAGCAAAACTCTCGTATGCAAACGAGGATGGGGGTTGTGCGAGGGCGGACTCCGAAGGAACGAGGAGGAGCCCGAAGCTGGGGGAAGGATTCCTTCCTTCCCCCAAACAAGGGCGACGCCCGAGCCAGAGAGCCCGCAGGCGATACTGGCGAGGAAGCGCGGCGCACAGAGGAATCTAGGCCTTCGTAGCCATAGCGGAAACAGCCCCGAGGCGGATGCCGAGGGGTGAATCTCTTTAGTCAGGGACGATTCAAAGCGGATAAAAAACAGACACGAGACCACTCTGGTATTTCGGGCTACCCCCGAGCCCTGCCGCTCCTTGCCGGATCTTTGGATTCCCCCCGCGAAAAAGAAAGGAATTTTAGTGCGGACAGGGGTCGGGGCGAGCGCCGAGTCCGCGAGGCGCGAGTAATCAGGACTCCTTTGCAAAATGGGTTCTAACGGAGTTTAATAGGGTCTCCAAAATCAAAGTTGTGTAGTGTCAGTGGAAAACGTTTCAACAAGGTTACGTACACTACCAAGAATGAATCCAAGGAAGAAAAGAACTCCTTGTCGTGTTTGCAATAAAGAGCCAGAAAGGCCGATGTATATCTACTGCAGCAATAAATGCCAAGGAGAATTTCGGTATCGCGTATTCATACGGGAATGGAAAGAAGGTAAGGAGTCAGGGTTGACCACTATGGGTGTTGTGAAAGACCCAATCAAACGTTATTTACGAAATAAGTTTTCAAATAAATGTTGTTTGTGTGGGTGGTCGGAAATAAATACTCAAACCGGTCTTGTACCGCTTGTTGCAGATCATATTGATGGGAAATGGCAAAATAACAGAGAAGAAAATCTCAGGCTTCTGTGTCCTAACTGCGACTCACTCACTTCTACGTTTGGAAATCTAAATAGGGGAAATGGCCGACCTAATCGTCCGAAAAGTAAACGTTCGATCGAGGCCCGTGCCTCAGTTTTTATTCGTCAGAAATCATGATATCTTCCCTCTGATTGCCACCGTAGCTCAGTTGGTAGAGCGTTTGCATCGTAAGCAAAATGTCGCCGGTTCGAATCCGGCCGGTGGCTCCAGTTTTAAACCCAAGTCCGAATTCTCAGAATCCGTTTTCGCCGAATGCAATTCCCGCCAAGGTAGTGCAGGAATTCCGCGCGCTTCGCGCGCGTGGAGAGAGAGGTTCAATCCGAAAATTTTCTGGAGGGAGGATTTTTTGGTATGAGGGTCTTCGGACTTTGCAATTTCACCTAGACGCGAAGCGTCCAAAATCCATTCCCTAACAGGTTCAACCCAAGCCGCAGGGGTTCGTTCAAGTTTGGCGATTTTCTCGTCTAGCGTCCGCTTGTCGCTCGTAAGAGCGCGACGGCGAGAAAGATAATCCTCACGCTCTAAATCTTCCGCAACATACAAATCCGTGAGGCGTGAGAGTTGGCGTGCAATATCTTCTGCTTTTGCTCGTAATTCAAAAATCGCCTCTGATGCCGTTTGTGAGGCTGTAGTTGCCTCGCGCTTGAGCATCTCGTTTAGAGGCGATACCCACTCGGCAGGCATCGCGTACTCGCCAAGAAGCGCCGTTAGTTGCGAATCCAATATTTCGCTTCGTATCGGCACTTCTTTGCACTTTTGAGTTTTAGATTTGCGAGTACAGCGATAGTAGGTGTAGTGGTGGGTATTGCCGTTCTTCTGGTGCTTTTCTTTCACCTCGGCCGTGATACCCATCCCGCACTCCCCACAGCGCAGGAGGCCACAATAGGGGCTAGGAATGGCTTTAGAGGCCGGAGTACGGCCGCGACTTCGCAGGACACTGTTCGCCTTGTCGTAAAGGGCTTTCGTGATGATCGGTTCGTGCTTACCCTCGTATACTTCGCCCGCGTAGCGGAAGTGGCCGTAGTAAAAGGGGTTCTGCAAAATGAATGAAACGCGAGAAATATTTACTCGTTTCTTACCCTTGGAAAGCACACCTGAGTTTTCAAGAAAGAGCGCGAGGCCGTCCAGTGTTTCTTTTCCAGTTGCGTATCGTTCAAAAATCTCACGGACGAGAACAGCGTTCTTTTTATGGACGCGGATAGTTTTCGTACGCGGGTCATTCAGGTAGCCGATAGGGGCGAGGCCAGGGTAGATACCTGTTCGTGCTTTTTGTCGCAACCCTCGTGCAGTGTTCGCGGACAGTTGGCGCACATATTCGTTCGCCATGCCAAGTTCTACAGACATCATCAGTACATTGTCGTTCGGGAAATGTGCGCGGTCGTGCGTTTGGATATGGCGAATCACACCCTGTTGGAGGAGCCACTGAATCTGTCCACCGTCCACAGGATTACGCGCAAGGCGATCAATTTTCCAGCAGAGTATTCCTTGTGCCTCGCCATTTTGAATACGCGTCATCATCTCGCCAAAGACGGGACGACCGAGTGATTTTGCAGAACGCTTCTCTACGAATTCTTCAGTAATTTCTAGCCCCTCGCGAAGGGCAAGGGAGCGTAATTCGGCTAATTGCGCCTCAATAGAGAGAACTTGTTTGTCCTCGGTATCGGTTGACTTGCGAGCGTACAGGAAGAAGCGCATGATTTAAGTATACCTCTTGGGTATGAAACTAGGCCGGAATCAACTATGCCACTGTGGTAGTGGGCAGAAATACAAGAGGTGCTGTTTGGGAAAGGACGAAGAAAAACAGGTACTCAAGAGAAAAGTAATGGGAATTACTCGTCGCGATTTTATCTCAGCACCCTACAAAGATTGTCCGAACTGTAAAAGGACAGGAGTTTTCGGTGTTTTTATGCCTATTGAAGGTTCACGAGCGTACTCAAGAGAGTGTATAGAGTGTTGGCACGAAGAATCCTACCAGTATCCGAAAATAAAGAAGAGAGTTGTGTATCTTGATCAGTTTGTCATAAGCAATCTCATCAAACTTCTTGATAAGGAACATCCGAGTCATTCAACTATAAAAGCGGATACTTTTTGGGAAAACCTTTTTATAAAGCTTGAACGCGCAACCAGAGCGCAAGCAATAGTTTGTCCTGACAGTTTTTATCATAGAGACGAGTCACTAGTCGGAAATGTGAATCATCGTCTGATGCGTCGTCTCTATGAACATTTTTCAAGTGGCAAAACCCTTCAGCCGAGTTCTGTAGTAGAGAGGTTCCAAATAAGTAAGCATTTTGAATCTTGGCTCAAAGCAGAAAAAACTAACTTCACTTTTGACCCACAGGATATTTCTTTTGATCACGATTTGCATACATGGTCTATGGGGATGCGGGTTTCAGTAGGCGGGAATCCTTATCCAGGTCAAATAGAAAGTTTGCAGGAGATAAATAGTTCTACAAAAAATCGTTTGGAGGTCATATGGAAAAGATGGCAAGAAGAGAAACATGTAAATTTTGAATCACGGGTTAAAGAAGAAACATCTGGCCTTGGCAGAGGACTAGTTCAGGCGGCACAAAATTTCGCGATTAGAAGAAACAGCGCAGTGGCTCGTGTTGCAGCAGGAGAACCATATGAGATGCAACTTGAGGACTTCCTACCGCCAACCTCTAATGAAATTCTAGAGTCTCTAACGAGGTTATGTCGCGTGAACAATATTGAAGAGGCGCGTATCCCAGAAACAGTAATGCGCTACTTTAGCGACTTAGATGCGTTGCTAGAAATTCCCGCAGTCAGAATCAGCTCAGTTCTATTTGCAGGGTGGGCTCACAGGGCAGCGATGGGGAAAAAAGAAGCACCAAAATCTAGTACAGATGTCCAGTTCATCTCAAGTTATTTACCGTACTGCGATGCACTCTTCGTTGATAAGGAGTCGGAACAACTACTCAAAGAATTCCCGAAAAACACACCGAACCATCTACGGTTAAAAGAGTTTTCCGCAAAAGTTTTCTCTCTAAGAAATAAAGAACAATTTTTGGAATATCTAGATAGTGTTGTGAATGAAATTCCAAATGAACAGCTAGAGATAGTAAAGGATGTTAGCGGAGAAGATTATGGGAAACCATACTGGGAAATAATTGAATACGAAAAAAGGGAGTTTCGCTAATTACAGCGTTTTTAGCGAAAAGGGCTCGTGTGCGCGCACGGGAAGGGTGGGGCAAGCACACAAGAAA
>CAYXXJ010000016.1:0-9912 GCA_964469095.1 uncultured Candidatus Saccharibacteria bacterium | reverse complement strand
TACTCTTCGTCCTTCTTTCTGCGCTCTATCTCGCGTTAGGCACGACAGATCATAGAGTCCTATCACTTGCCCTTATTGTTGCCGGGCTCATAGGGCTCTTCTTCCTTGCGCTCCACGTCTTTTCAAAGGGAAGAGCGATGGGGTTAGCTGATGCGCCTATTGCCTTTGGACTTTCGCTCCTGACCGCACCCTACGCATTTCCCGGCCTCTTGTTCTCGTTCTGGATCGGGGCTGTGTGGGGGATAGCTGTGTTGGTTGCAAGGCGTCATCGCTCTACAATGAGTAGTGAAGTGCCGTTCGTACCGTTTCTCGCGATCGGCTTCTTGCTTGCCTACTTCGTACAATGGAACCCGCTCTAACCACTCCTGCCCGAGGTTTCACTTTGGTTGAAATGCTCGTCGTGCTTTCCTTGATTGCGATCATTACCACTATCGCACTGTTTGGTCAGGCCGGGTTCAACCGTTCAGTACTCCTCACTGATACTGCCTATACCGTTGCGCTCTCACTTCGAGAAATGCAGACCTCAGGATTATCGAGTAGGAAGTATGGCTCGATACAAAACGCTGGTTACGGCGGATACTTCACCGTTAGTCCAGCAACGTCCTACACACTCTTTGCGGACGTGGGAGGTACTTCTGCAGGAACCAACTGTCCGGTAGGGACGACAGGCCAACCAGACGCAAAGCCCGGAAACTGTCGGTATGACCAAGGAACAGATGGTACGGTGCGTACCTATTCCTTTGATAGTCGGTTTCAAATAGGGCGAGTGTGTGGGACTCCTATGTCAGGAGGAGCATCACGTTGTTCAACTGACGGGTCACTTACGGACCTGAATGTCGTGTTTGTACGCTCAAACACGACCGACACTGTTATGACCGGCTGGACTGGCGCATGGACACCGCTTTCAAAAGCGGAGATTTATATACAGTCAAACCAAGGAGGTGATACGCGCGGCATCTGCATCTCGCAAGTCGGACAAATCTCAGTGGTATACGCAACTTGCCCATGAACAACCATCGCGGCTACACCCTCCTAGAAATGATTGTTGCTGTCGGTATTTTTGCCGTAGTGATGCTCGCGGCAACCGGCGCCTATCTTTCTCTCATTCGACTTGATCGACATGCACGAGCGGTAAACGATGTCGTAAATAATCTTTCGTTTGCGGTTGATAGTATGGCGCGTTCGATTCGTACAGGGACCAATTACGACTGTATTCCAGGACAGGGAACAGCAAACTGTCCGAATACGCCAGGAGATTCGTTTAGCTTTGCTGATAGTGAGAACCCCTCTCGTACCGTGGTCTACTATCTTTCCGGAGGTCAGGTGGTTGCAGGTATCTGCACCCCTGCGCCCTGCACGCCTACTGGCGCCCCGATCCCACTTACAGATCCGAGAATCAATGTGTCAGTGCTTGAGTTTCGGGTACGAGGAGTAGGAACAGGGGATGGTGTACAACCACAAGTAACGTTCAACATGCGCGGCACTATGACGACCGGACCTACTGCCTCAACCTCGTTCTCGATACAGGGAGGGGCAACGAGTCGCTATCTTGAGATATGAAAAAAGGATTCACTCTTGTTGAAACGATGGTTGCTATAGCGCTCCTTGCGATAGCGCTCGTTGGTCCTTATGTAGCAGTACAAAACGCACTCCAGGGATCATACGTTGCTCGTGATCAACTAGTTGCGTCTCAGCTTGCACAAGAAGGGGTGGAGTATGTGCGCAGCATACGAGACAACAACTATCACAACGGTCGCAATTGGCTCTTTGGCTTTGCGGATGCACAGCGTGATGCCTGTTATGGCGCAAACCCAGGAAACAACTACTGCACCGTTGACCCTACCCAGGGAGATTTCAATACCACTGCTGAAGCCATGCAGGAATATACAAATGGAACAAGTACGGTGCCAAAACTAAAGGTGTCAGGGAATGGTTTGTATAACCATCAAAACAACGGCGGATCTGAGACACGATTCCAGCGTCTCGTACAAGTGCAAACTGTTTCTCCCACTGAAGTGCGTATTATTGTCCATGTGGTCTGGGTGACAAGCGGTAAGACATACGTGTTTACTGTGATGGACGGACTCACTAACTGGATATAGCCATGTCTACTGTCTCACAGCGCGGGTTCACACTTCTCATCGCAGTCATTCTTGCGTCAGTTGCGCTTGCGATTGGCGCGGCACTTCTTGATATTGCGACCAAGCAAGTTATTCTCTCGTCGAGTGCAAAGCAATCCCAGGTTGCGTTTTATAACGCAGACCGTGCACTTGAATGCGCACTGTACTGGGATCAGAAGCAAAACGCATTTGACTACACTTCACCAGTGAGTGAAGTGTCCTGTGCAGGTGCCAGTAGCACGGTACTTTCAACTGGTTCAGGCGCAACTCGTACTCGGTCCTTTACGGTAACCTGCGGTTCGCCAGGTACTGCGCTTGCGTCAACGACCATCTTTAAGGCAAGTGATGGGTCTACCTTTATCTACTCAAGTGGCTTTAATACCTGTGATGCGAGCAATCCTCGCCGCATAGAGCGAGGCCTGAAAGTTACGTACTAATCCGGTAGGATAGAGGAATGGCTGTCCCGAAGAAGATAGAAGAGCGTGTCGCCAAGCTACGGGCGGCGATTACGGCGTATAGAACTGCACAGCACGAGGAAGACGAATCCCTCATCTCTCCCGAAGCGCTCGATTCCCTGAAACACGAACTCGTGCTTCTTGAAGCTAAGTATCCAGAGCTTCAAACACAAGACTCTCCCACAAAAAAAGTAGCAGGCACTGTTCGTAAGGGACTTAAGAAGGTGCAGCACCAAGTGCCGCAGTGGTCACTTGATGACGCCTTTACCGAAGAAGAAATACGAGCCTTTGATGAGCGCGTGAAGCGCGGTCTTGAGAAAGCTGGTGCTACAGGCCCAGTGTCGTACGTATGTGAACTGAAGATTGATGGCGCGCATGTCATTCTTACCTATGAGAAAGGTGCGCTCACCATTGCAGCAACACGAGGCGATGGAGTTATAGGTGAAGATGTGACGCACTCCGTACAGACGATCCGTGATATCCCGCACACACTTGCGCGCCCCGTCGATCTTATTGTTGAGGGTGAATTGTATATGCCAAAGTCTGGGTTTGAAGCATTGAATGAGGCACGAAAGAAAGCGGGGGAGCCACTCTTTGCAAACGCACGAAATGTGGTTGCAGGATCGGTGCGACAGCTTGATGTGGCTGCAGCAGCATCAAGACCTCTTCGTGCATTTCTCTATGACATTGAAGGACTCTCAGAACCCATGCCTCCTTCACAAGAAGCAGAGCTTGAGTTTCTTCGGACACTCGGTCTTCCAGTGAACGATCATGAGGAGGAGGTAGCGGATATTGAAGGGGTGATTCGGTACTGGAAGAAGTGGAATGGAACTCTCAGAGAAAACGAGGACTACCTTATTGATGGAGTGGTTGTGAAGGTGGCGGACCGTGAACAGCAGAGACTTCTTGGTCACACTGGTAAAGGGCCTCGCTATGCGATTGCGTTTAAGTTTCCTGCAGAGCAGGTAACGACCGTGGTTGAGGATATTGCGCTGCAGGTAGGGCGCACCGGAAAGCTCACACCTGTTGCGCACCTGGTGCCGGTCGCGGTTGCCGGTACGACTGTCGCAAGAGCAACACTCCACAATGAAGATTTCATACGAGAGAAAGACATTCGTATTGGAGACACGGTTATTCTTCAGAAGGCAGGAGATATTATTCCCGAGATTGTGCAGGTACTAACTGAATTTCGTACCGGGACAGAAAAGCCATGGAGATTCCCAACCTCCTCACCACTATGTGGTGGTGATGGCTCGATTGAGCGCGTGCCAGGAGAAGCGGCGCATCGTTGTAAGGCGCCGGGTTCGTATGTGGTGCAAGAGCGAAAACTTGCTCACTTTGTAGGCAAGAGCGCGCTTGATATCGATGGGTTTGGTAAGAAGACCGTGACGCAGCTTATGCAGCATGATCTTTTGTCAGAGTTTGATGATGTGTTCGATCTCACCAAAGATGAACTACTTGCTCTTGAAGGTTTTAAAGAATTGTCAGCCACTAATCTCATCCAGGCAATTGAGGTTGCTAGAACCGTACCGTTGAATAGGTTATTGGTGGGGCTTTCGATTGATCATGTAGGAGAAGAAACAGCGCTCTTGCTTGCACAAGAATTTGGTACGCTCGACGCGCTCATGAAAGCGAAAGAGGAACAGCTTGCTAGCGTAAAAGGTATAGGAGCCATTGTTGCTACTGCCGTAACGAAGTGGTGTAAGGACGAGGGGAATAAAGAACTCGTAAAGCGCCTGAAGAAACATCTCACGATTCAATCAGTTGCTGGTCCGGTTCAAGGTCCGCTTTCAGGTATGACGGTAGTCGTAACCGGTACGCTCGCAGGATTCTCTCGTGAAGAAGCTGAAGAAGCGGTGCGAAATGCAGGGGGTAGCGTTGCAGGTTCAGTATCAAAGAAGACCTCGTTTGTGCTTGCAGGGGAGAGTGCCGGCTCAAAGAAAGCGAAAGCAGAGGAGCTTGGGGTCGAGGTGATTGACGAAGAGGAGTTCAGACGTCGGGCTCGCATGTGATACAGTGCCCTCATTATGGCTTCCGTTGATGACGTCAAAAAACTAGCTGCCCTTGCGCGCCTCTCAATCCCTGAGGCCGATCTTCCTCGTTTTGCGGGGGAGTTTGATAGCATCCTTTCCTATATCGGTCAGATAGAGAAGCTTGAGATTAAGAAGGGAGATCGAGCGGTACCGTTCCACCACAACGTCTTCCGTGAGGACGGAGAGCCACATCCTAAGGGTGCATTTACTGAGAAAGCAGTTGCTGCTTTCCCGGAGAAAGACGGTAACTCCCTTACGGTTAAGCAAATCATTAGCAATGACTAAACCTGTAAACGAACTCACGATTACTGAAGCTGCACGCGCCCTTCGAGCGAAGGAGTGTACGGTGCGTGAATTGTGGGATGCCTGCGTGAAGGCGGCGCACGACAAGAATGCGGAATTAAATGTGTATCTTGAAATCTTTCCTGCTGATGATGCGGCAATAGAAGCAGCACAGGCACGTATTGATTCAGAGGGGGATGCGGCACCGCTTCTCTGCGGTATCCCGCTTGCGATGAAAGATAATATTTTGATTGAAGGCAAGATCGCAAGCGCTGCTTCAAAAGTACTTGAAAACTATGTCGCAGCGTATGACGCTACTGCCACGAAGAAACTGAAAGAAGCAGGAGCGCTCTTTGTAGGAAGGGCAAACATGGATGAGTTTGGTATGGGTACCTCAACGGAGAACTCAGCGTATGGACCAGTAAAGAATCCACACGACACCTCACGCGTCCCAGGCGGCTCTTCAGGCGGGTCTGCTGCAGCAGTTGCAGCACATATGGCGCTTGGCTCTTATGGGTCAGACACAGGAGGATCATGCCGCCAGCCTGCTGCGTACTGCGGCATTGTTGGATTCAAGCCAACCTACGGTGCTATTTCTCGTTATGGTCTCATTGCACTCGGCTCTTCACTTGATCAGATAGGGGAGATAGGAAAGTCGGTCGCTGATGTGAAAGCACTCTATGAAGTAGTGAAAGGACAGGATGCGCTTGATGCGACAACCTTCCCTGAAGGGATGTATGAGACACCACGTGTTCCCGAGAAGCTTCGTATTGGAGTACCACGACACCTGCTTGAAGGTATCGATGAAGAAGTGAAGCAACAGTTTGAAGACACACTTACTGCACTTAGGAATAAGGGACACGAAGTGAAAGATATTTCGCTCCCGCTTGCAGGGCTTGCGCTCCCTATGTACTACATAGCGCTTCCCGCGGAAATCTCCGCAAACCTCGCTCGCTTTGATGGTATTCGCTATGGCGCTGCAAAGCGCGGGGACAATCTGCTTGATGACTACCTGCTCTCACGAACCGAAGGATTTGGAGATGAGACCAAGCGCCGTATCCTGATTGGAACCTACGTGCTTTCTTCTGGGTATATCGATGCGTACTATCGAAAAGCAGATGCGGGTCGTGACATGGTACGAAATGAATATCTTGAAGCGTTTAAAGAGGTAGATGTAGTGGCGACGCCTACAGCGCCTTCGGTGCCATTTAAGTTTGGTGAGAAGTCAGACCCGGTCGCTCTCTATCTTGAAGACGTGTTCACCGTAACCGCAAACCTCACAGGCATGCCTGCTATCTCCGTTCCCATGCAGGGAGTGGAGCGTGACGGGAAGATGCTTCCGCTTGGTATTCAGTTCACCGCAACCCACGGCGGGGAAGACCTTGTCTTTACGGCTGGCGCAGAAGTGACAGGGGAGACGCTATAATCAGGGGATGGAGAATTCAGGCGGTCCTATCCACTATCTCAATCTCGAATACTTCTTCCGCCTTATCTACGGAAGTCAGTTCACCGTCTCAACAGGAACTACTCCTCGTGTTTCTTTTTTCTCTACGTTCTCTGAATGGTTTCTCCATGCGTGGGGCATCTTTGGTCTTGCGGCAGTGCTCTCAGTACTCGTAGGACTTGGCGTGATTGTGTATTCCTCAGTGCGTATGTATCAAATCAAGGCACGAGAAGATCACGAAAAATACTCAACACTTGCTCCAGAAGTTGCTGAGAAAAATAAAGATCATTCTCGTTGGGCACATATTAAGACGTTGATTGAGAGCGCGCAGGAAAGTGATTGGCGCCAGGCAATCATTGAGGCAGACATTATGCTCGAAGAGGTCTTGAACCAGGCAGGATACACCGGTGCGACGGTGGGGGATCGCCTAAAGACCGCACAGTTCCCGTCAATCAATGATGCGTGGGAGGCGCATAAGGTGCGTAACGAGATTGCGCACCAGGGATCGGCGTATCATCTTGATGACAGTTTTGCGTATCGAACCATACAGAAATATGAGCGTGTGTTTAAGGAGTTTGGGGAGATTTAATTGTCGCTTAGTCTCGATATTGCACTTATTCCTAAAAAGTCGTATTATCCTTCCAAGCTTCAGTAGAAGCGACCCATAGCGGGGTAGAGTAGCAGTAACTCGGGAGGCTCATGTGAACACGTGACCCTATCTGGTAACAGGTAGTGGAAAAACTCTCTAAATTGCTGGAACGCCGTTAGAGCTCCATGTGCTACAGCGTGATTCGAAAGAATGAGCGCGAACGCTTGAAAAACATGGAGATTCGGTAATCAGCAGCCAAGTCTCGACGCAAGTCGGGAAAGGTTCAGAGACTATAATGGGAGGATCCTTATGGGATCATGGGATAGTCCATTCCTTCCGGAAACGAAAGGTGTAAAAGAACCTCCAGACGCGGGTGCGATTCCCGCCCCCGCAACAAGATTCTAAATATACGAAAACACCACTCCGCCAGGGAGTGGTGTTTTCGTTTCCTACGCCCGATCTAGGTTAATCAGCGATGTAGGTTGACTGGGTCTCGTACATGCTCGATGGATTTGCAAGCCATGAGTTGTTAGGAGCTGCAGCAGTCGTGTTGTACTCGATTGAGAGGAGCTGCATTCGGAAGTTTCCAGGCTCATCAGCGTCAAGTGGGTTGAAGACCACCATGAAGGTGAAGGTTTCGCTATCACCGTCGCGTACCACATAGTAGTTTCCTGAAGTCCTTGCGGATGAGGAAACCGTCGATGAGGTTGCGGTTGCACCAGAGACGATAGCGCCGTTAGAAGCGTTCTCAATCTGATAGGTGAAAGCATCTGCACCAATCGTTGGGATGTAGACATCACCATCGAAGGCTGTTACCTCAACCTGCATGGTGTAGGTTGCATAATCGTCGCTTCCATCAACAACGGTCGTTACTGCTGAGCGGTTTGCGCGAGTTCCGTCGATACCACGTACCTGAAGGGTATGGGTGTCGCCAGAAGCGTTTCCGGTAGCGGTAAGATCATCAGCGCCTTCAGCTTCAATAGCTGATCCGGTTACCGATGCTTCAACCGTCTCGCCTGCGTCGTAGTTTGTGCCATTAGCAGACTTGAAGCGAACGCGAAGTTCAACTTCAGCACGATCTCCCTCGTCAATGGTGGCGTCGCCGTCAATGTCGAAGGTAAGGGTGCCGGTTGTTGAGTTACCGTTCGTGAGCGTGTAGTCACCGAAGGTCTTGCCATCGATCACGAGCTCAGCGTCATCAAGTACATTCTGCACGTTATCCGTATCGGTCGTAAGGGTGATAGGGAGCTGGTCGAGCTCAATATCGTTGTCCTTCGCTTCAAGTTCAAACGCAAAGATGGTGTACCACTCAGAACGCTTGTCGTCGTTTACCTGAAGGGTAGAAGCGTCAGGGTCATCAGTTGAGGTGCGTACACGAAGTTCTTCACCGTCACCTTCTTCAACAAGGTCGAAGGTAACAGTTTCAGAGTCGTCACCAAGGTACTGATCAAGGCCTGCGCCATCGATACCACGGAGGCCGTCTTCATCGATGAAGAGGGTCCAGCTATCAGTGTTGCCTGAATCGAGGACGCCATTTTGTGCTTCTACTTCAACTGTGAGCTTTCCGGTGTCGCCCTCGCGGATGACATAGTTAAGTCCAGTGAAGCGGAAAACGTAGGGTCCGTCGTTATCAAGCCAGTCTTTTTCGTCAGAGACATTCTCTTCGGCAATCTCGTCACCGTTCTCATCTAGGATGCGAACTGTTTCGAATGCTTTCCAAGGTTCGTCTTCATCGTTGCCGTTTGCAGCATCGAAGGTGAGGTCGAGGCGTTCGATGCGTACATCGCCATCCTCAACATCAAACTCGAAGTCTGCAACTTCAGCAGTCGAGCCCTCTTCTACCTGATCATCTGCACCGTCCTGTGCTTTGAGGTCTTCAAGAGAAGCCTCGCCACCAGAAAGGGAAGAGCCTGGAGTAGAAGGGGTGGTTACTGGTCCTCCCATCGCATTCACGCGAGCGCGAGTGAGTGGGCCGAAGTAGCCTGCTGCAGGCGCAATACCGTTTGCGGCCTGGAAGGCTTTAAGTGCGGTTTGCGTCTGTACGCCGAAGTAACCAGTCGCCCCTGCTGGGATCGAATGGCCTTTCTTAATAAGGAAGTTCTGTAGTGCGGTCACCTCAGCTCCTGAAGAGCCAAGGGTAAGGTCGCGAGTGAAGGTCACGCTCGCTCCGGAGCCGGTCGTAAGCGAGGCAATTTGCGCAAGAAGCGCTTGTACCTGCGCCTGAAGCTCAGCCACGGTCGCAGCGCGCGCGGTAGGCGCGAACGCGACAAAGGATGAAGCTACGAGCGATACTCCAGCAACGAACGCAGCCATACGCGCGACCTGTGAAGTCGTCGTTTTCATAGTCAGAGTTGTAGCGTTAGTAGTCATGCTGGTAGAGCGAGCATGGCGCCAGTACGAATGCTTACCGGCGTATATGCTCGTACTACAGAAGACACCTCAAAAGCCCATATATGACAGATGTGACAAGTCGTCTAGTTCCGTATTTCCCTGATAGAGCGGTTGCGGTGAATCAGCTCATCATTACGTACTGTTTCAAAGAATTCGTATTCGCTTCGCACATGTCTTCCATAGAAGTGGAGGAATTCAGAAGAAATAGGGCGAGCACGAAGCTGCTCCTCGTTTTCATCAAGAAACTTTTGATACTGCTGGTAGGCATGGCTCTCAAAGAGATAGTTCAACTCGAGCGCCGCTTTATGCGAGAACATGTATAAGAGATAGATCACCCAGAAGTAGAAGAAGGAGAAGAGTAGGGGAATGAGTGTATGACGGAAGAAGGCCTCTTTAGCGTGTTTTTTGGTGAGGCTTGAAATCACCACAACGTGCATGGTTTCGTTATCCTGCGCAAAGCGACTAAATGCCGCCGTCTTACAAAGGCGAATAGCATGACGTTCGTTTCCATAGAATGCAGTGAGAAGAGTGTACGCCGCTGATTCCCAAGACTGATACGGGATACGAGCAATTACTTCAATTGCCTTGAATTTAAGGT
>CAYXXJ010000015.1:8772-10064 GCA_964469095.1 uncultured Candidatus Saccharibacteria bacterium | reverse complement strand
CAAGAGCACTTCGCACCTCTCTCGGTGTCCACGCTGCTTCTGCTTTTGGCGCTGGCGATTCTGTTTTTTGTTTCTCAGGTACTGGTGGCTCTACAGGCTGTTCAGTACTCGGCTCATCAAATCGCGTTATGAGATCGCTCACCACAACACTGTAGTCCTTGTCATATTGACGCATTCTTGCCTCTTTATCTGCAACAGAAAGCGTCGCAAGTATTGCGCGCAATCGTTGTTCGCTACTACCGCCAAACTTCTCTGGATCTTTCTTGCGCAGATACGCAATTGCCAAATCTTCAAACCGCCTCGCTCCCTCGGATATAGGTGCCGGCTTCTCTGCCTTGCGTTTTCCTGTACCTCTAGAGGGCGTATTAAAAATGCGTCCTTTCCCTGAGCCATCAGCCATGATGCTCTCAGTCTACCCCGCCAGATATCCTCAAGGACGGGCTATAAACACTTACGTACGATTCGAAAGTACCTCGTCTACCTGAGCAAACAGCTCTTCAAGTGAACCATTATTCGTTACTCGTGCGTCAGCAGCGGCAATTGCCATCCCAAGATTATTCTTATCAGGATCATCAGATGCCATTTCGAGTGCCTGGGCAGCTGCAAACTCTTCATAGGTTACGTTATCTTTTGATCCGCCTCGCTTTTGTATGCGTTCGTAACGAACGGGAAGATCAGCATCTACCGCAATCTCATATCCACCCATCGCGTGTATAAACTCAACTTCTGCTTTCGTGTGTTGTGGATCAATGACCACATCATGTCCGGCATCAATATCCTCTTTTGCAAACGCAACTACTGCCTCCATAAGTTTTGTAGCGCCTTGTGCACGATACTCGTTTGCTATGTCGCGCCTATTCTCTCGCGTCGGAGGAAGGCCTCGCTTCTCTGCTTCTCCTGCAAGGAAGGTATCTGATACTGCGTAATGCTTAAACCCTTTTGTCTTGAGGTACTCGACGACCGTCCCCTTCCCTGCGCCCAAGGTGCCGGTCACGCCAATGATCATGCTTTCTTTGAAAACCACTTTGCAATAGGAATCAAGAGTGGCGCAGAACGAGTGATTGATGAGAACGTGCCGATGAGCACGCCAACAAGCATCACAAGTGCAAAGTTTTTAGTTGCTTCCGCACCAAAGAGAATGATAGCGAGCAGTGCGAGCGCAACGGTGAGCGAAGTGTTGATTGATCGACCCATGGTCTCATCAATTGATTTACCCACCGTCACCTCAAACGGTTCTGCCGCTTCGCGAGGATTTGCAGCCTGACGCTCAGCATTCCACTTCAAGTGTTCTC
>CAYXXJ010000015.1:0-8762 GCA_964469095.1 uncultured Candidatus Saccharibacteria bacterium | reverse complement strand
AAAATAACAATAACGTCGTTTACGCAGTACCCAAGGAGTGCCAAGAGTGCGACCACAAAGAGCGAATCGACTTCAGCGCCAGTGAAGTGCGCATAGGCTGCATAGAAACCAGTAGGAACAATAATGTCGATAGCAAGCATAAGCACCACGACGATACCGTAACCCCATGACGGTACTGGCTTTGAAACCTTCCTAAAAGCAAACGCGATATAGAGCACAATAACGAATGACACGACAAGCAGCGCATAGAGAGCCTTCGTTGCAAGCTCAGAACCAAGCGCAGGACCTATTGAGTTAAAGCGTAGTTCAGTGAGTGCTTCAGGGTTTCCTCCTGAGAGTGCTGCGAGTATCCCTTCGTGTTCTTCTGGAGTAAGGGTGTGGGTACGAAGCACGATACCGTTGTCACCGCTCTCGCGAACCGATACGCCAGTGAAATCAACGGCAAGTAGTCGTCCCTGTACCTCTTCTACCGTAGGACGAGCTTCTGTGTAGGCAACCTCAACCAGTGAACCACCAGAGAAGTCGATACCAAGCGGAAGACCAAAGAAGATAATCGACGCAACCGCAGCTGCGAGAATGAGTCCCGTAAGCCAGAAGAAGAACGCTCGTAGTTTGATGATGTACATACCGCTATTTCGTATGAAGCCCAGTGGATAGGAGGAACTGCCAGACTCCTTTTCGTTCCTTAGGAAGAACCGCCGCAAGGAGCGTCTGGGTAATGGTGACCGCCGAAAGGAGCGAAACCACCACGCCAAGACCAAACACAAGCGCGAAGCCCTGGACGAGTGACGTACCCATCCAGAAGAGGATCGCTGAAGAAATGATCATCGTGAAGTGACCGTCACGTATTGCAGGCCATGCACGCGCAAAACCAGCCTTAGCGGCTTCAGCAGGAGCCTTACCCCCGCGAAGCTCTTCTTTCATGCGCTCGAAGATAAGCACGTTTGCATCAACTGCCATACCAATCGACAAGATGAATGCGGCAATACCAGACGCAGTGAGCGTGACTGGGATGAACTTAATAATCGCAAGCGTAATCACTACGTAAATGATAAGTGCGAGAGTTGCGACAAGACCCTGGAAGCGATACCACGCAATCATAAAGAGTGCGACGAGCGCAAAGCCAGCAATCGTTGCAAGGAGTCCTGCATCAAGCGCAGCTGCACCGAGCGTTGGTCCCACTGAGTTTGAAGAAGAGAGTGCAATAGGAACAGGAAGTGCACCGAAGTTAAGGTTCTGTACAAGATCGCGCGCCTCAGTTGGCGTGAAGCTTCCGGTGATTGTTGCGTTACCTCCTGCGATTGCCTCCTGAACCACTGGTGAAGAAATGACTTCCCCATCAAGGAAGATAGCGATCTGCTTGCCTACGTTTGCTGCAGTAATCTCCTCAAAGAGTTTTGCTCCAGTGTCATCAAAATGCAGTACCACTACAGGCTGGTTTGCGAGCCTTCCTCCCTGGCCAGAACTAAACTGTAGTTCCGCATTCTTAAGATAGCGACCTGTGAGCTCGGTTGGCTTATACGCTTCTACACCATCACTAACCTCCCCTACCACAAGCTTAAATTCAAGAACAGGCGTCTTGCCAAGCGCATCAACTGCAGCCTTCACATCAGTCACGCCTGGAAGCTCAACAAGAAGGCGGTCTTCTACGGTGCCATTTACGCCTGACGATTTCTCGAGCTGTACGAGTGGTTCAGCAACACCAAACACGTTCACACGCTTCTCAATCACTTCACGAAGTGAGTTCAGGGCACCCTGAGTATCCGTCACCACTCCTGAAGTATCTGCGGTGTAGATAAGCTCGGTACCGCCTGCAAGATCAAGACCGAGCTTAATCGCGTACTGGTTACTCGGAGCATTTGTTGAGAGCACAAACCACGAAAGAAGACCTGCAACAACTAGGATGGCTAGCGCCTGGAGAAGTTTCATAACCCGCACATAATAACAGATACCCCTCGTTTGGGGAGAGGTTGACAACTTAGAGAGAAAGAGTCGCTACGTTCTTAAACAAACAAGCAACCGTTACTGGCCCCATCCCGCCTGGAACCGGCGTAAAGAGTGAAGCAACTTCTGCACACGATGGATCTGCGTCCCCTTTTACTGATCCTCCTGATTCAGACGCGCCCGCATCAATAAGCACGACGCCCTCTTTCAGCATCTCTTTCTGTATAAGTCCGGCCTTGCCCGCACCACACACCACAATGTCTGCCTCTTTCAAGTGTTCCGGATGCCACGTATCCACGTTCATAGTTATTACTGACGCACCCATACGAACAAGTAGTGACGCAACTGGTTTTCCAACAAGCCTTCCCTCACCCACCACTACGGCCTGCTTATCTGCAGTCTCTACGTCATGACGTTCAAAAATCTCTCGCATCGCTTCTGCAACAGGCGCAACAATCCCTTCTTCTTCATAACGATCTGCCGCTACTGTTGAGAGCATATCTGCGTCTTCCGAAAGCGGGATTGCATCAAGTACTTTTCTTGTATCAATATGTTCAGGAAGTGGTAGCTGCACTACCACCGCTTCTTTTCCTGGAAGACCGATCTTATGTATAACGTCTTCAGTTGTTGCATCGTTTTCTACACGAACTACTTCAAGATGCATGCCCGCTTCCTGCGCAGCTCGCTCCTTAATGCGTAAATACGATTCAGTTACTGCCGACGGCGCCATAACAATAACGCGTACAGTAACCACGCGTCCCTGCAGGCGCTCTTTTACGCCTCGCAAGATATCGTGTGCAATTGCTTTACCGTCAACAATCATTCGAGTCCTGCTTCTTTTTTAAGCTCCGCAAGCACCCGCTCAAGCGTAATGGTTGGTTCCCACTCGAGCATCTCTTTTGCGCGACGCACATCAGCAATCGAGCGTCGTGGTTCTATGCGAGCCGGACCAAACACAACCTCGCCACCAATAAGATTCGCAAGATCAAGTACTGAAGTCTCACGCCCACTTCCTATATTAATCACTTCCCCCTTCCCTAGATGAGGTGCTGTTGCCGCAAGAATGTTTGCACGCGCAACATCTGCGACATGTACATAGTCACGAGTATTCGTACCGTCTCCTGCAATTGAAAGGGGCTGACCTTCTTTGCGTCGCTTAATAAACTGACCAATCACCAGTGCGTACGGACCATTCGGGTCTGCCTGAGGACCATACACATTGAAGTACCGAAGCGAGACTGTAGGGAGACCGTAGATCTCTGAGAACAGTGCGCAGTATCGCTCTGACCCATATTTATGAAGTGCATACGGACTCTTTGGGCGTGCAGGCAGCTCTTCTGAAAGCGGGAATACTTCGTGGTCTCCATATGCTGCACTTGAGGCGCTCAATACCACCCTTCCGACACCCGCGTCACGCGCCGCAGTAAGGAGCGAGCAGGTACCGCGAAGGTTCACATCGTGTGTTCCATGCGGATCATCAATCGAGTCTTGTACGCGTGGAAGTGCGGCAAGATGAAATACTGCAACGGCATCTTTTAGAACTGGAGCGAGAGCTGTAGTATCGCGGATATCAATCTCATAGTACTTCGCTTCGGGAGCAAGGCGCTCTGGGAACCGACCGCCAACGAAGGTATCAACCACGTGTACGTCATATCCTTCCGCAATAAGTGCGCGTACCAGGTGTGACCCTATGAATCCGGCCCCTCCAGTAACGACCGTTTTTCCTTTCATATACTGATACTGCTACTTCCCGGAGAACGATGCAAGTGCGCGAAGCGTCTTAAGCGCAATGGCTAGATCAATGCCTGGAGAGCGATGTTTCAAATAGTAGAGGTCAAACGACAGTTTGCGACGAGTACGATCCACATCGGCACCACCCTTTGGGGCATCCATATCGCGTATTTGCGCCCATCCAGAAAGACCAGGGGTAATGAGATGACGAACCGCATAGTACGGAATCTCGCGCTCATAGGTTTCAGCAATTGCTGGGAGCTCGGGACGAGGACCAATGAATGAAAGTTCTCCTTTCAGAATGTTTACAAGCTGGGGTAGTTCATCAATACGCGACTTTCGAAGAAATGCACCGACACGGGTTACTCGATTCTTCTTCTGAAGCTCAGGATCGCCATGATCATTCAACAACATAGTGCGAAGCTTCAGAATCTTAAACGGCACCCCTCCCTTTCCAATACGCTCGTGGTAAATAAAAGGAGAACCACCAGAGAGTGCGACCAAGAGTGCAGCGGGCACTACCAATACGAGTGAAAGAAGGAGGCCGATAAACGCACCGATGAAATCAATCGTGCGTTTCCCAAGCGTATAGAACATGTGCTCCTGCGGAAGACACTGCAAAAGCCATGCGTGATCAACATGCATCAGTGGTACGCGATCAAAGACCTCTTCATAGAGATCAATAAACTCAACAAATGCAACGCCACCTACCATAGCGTCATACAAGGATGGGAGTGCTTCTTTCACCGCCTCGTCGCGCGTATCAAGCACGATGGTGCGCACGCCGCGAGAGATTGCGGAACGGACCTCTTGCTTAATCTCCCCTGCCTTAGCAGTCTCAGTATTTAGATGACTCTCGAACGTAAAGCGGTACTTCTTATTCTCACGCACTTCCTCATACAACTCTTTAACCGCCGATCCCTTTCCAATAAGAAGCGCCTCGGCACGACTACCATAGGACACGCGCGGAATAATAAAGAAGCGCCACAATGAAAGTATCACTACTGAAAAAAGAAGATGCAGCGCAAGTATTGTTTTCGGTGCAATATCAAACGGCAGGAAGAAGAAAATCACCGCAGCAATCAGCGTGTTTGCAAGCTGGGCCCCGAGAATACGTTCACCCAAAAGTCGCTTTACGAGTCTCGTCTGTTTTTCATAAAGACCTGAGATATAGAACAGCACGAGCGAAATAATAAAGATCGGAATAAACGCGATGAGGTGCGCGAGATAGTACGGGAGCTCTGGAACTGAAAAAGACCTCGCCGCAAGCGCAAGCCAGAGCGAAGCGGACAAGAGCACTATGTACCCTCCAAGGAGAAGGAGGGTTTCCCGGCGGACAAACGCCATGATGCAGGGAATAGTATAATGCCAGGACCATAAGTAAAGGGATTCATGGAACCAGCGCCACCAAAGGTATTTCTTGTTATTACCAAGTCAAACTGGGGTGGAGCTCAGTCCTACGTCTTTGATCTTGCGCTTGCGCTCCAAGAAAAAGGTTGTGATGTTGCTGTCGTTGCCGGAGGAAACGGTCTCTTGCTAGAACGCCTCAAAGCAAAAGGTATTCGTGTCATCGCGCATGAACACATTACTCGGGATGTAGCGATGATTGGTGAACGCGACCTGTCACTTCGCCCAAAGACAGTACTCGCCTCATTACAAAAAGAGTACGCAGTCCTTAAAGATTTGGTGGCGCTCTTTAAGTACGAAAAGCCTGACATTGTGCACCTTAATAGCTCGAAGATAGGCGGACTCGGCGGACTGGCTGCTCGCCTTGCGGGAGTGCGAAGTATTATCTTCACTGCGCACGGCTGGCCTCACAAAGAACCACGAGCACCTATTGTGAAAGCAGCTATCTGGCTCCTTTCCTGGTTCACCGTAGCCCTTGCAACCAAAGTCATTGCCGTATCAGAGAATGATGTGGCACTTGCTCCTGCTCTTTTCTCGAAGAAGAAAATCAATCTGGTGCGAAATGGCGTCTCTCCCTTCCCTCTTCAAACTCAGGCGGATGCTCGTAAGGAACTTTCTCTCCCCATGGATAAAAAGGTGCTGCTTTCGATTGCAGAACTGCATATCAATAAAGGTATCGATGTTGCTATCTCAGCCTTTGCCGAACTAGCCGCAAATCACCCCGACTGGCTCTATGCCGTTATTGGCGAGGGAGAAGAGCGAGCACATCTTGAAACTTGTATTCGACACTATCGCCTTGAGGGACGCGTGCTTCTTCTCGGTTTTAAAGCAGATGCAAAGAACTATCTCCCTGCCGGAGATATCTTCCTGCTTCCTTCTCGAAAAGAGGGTCTACCGCTCACACTCCTTGAAGCTGGACTTGCCTCACTTCCTTCAGTCGTAACGCGCGTTGGCGGTATGCCTGAAGTGATCCGCAACAAAGACACTGGCCTTCTTGCGCCACCTGAAAACCCTCACGCACTTGCTCGTGCGCTACGCATTATGATGGAACACGAAGACGACGCTACTCGCTACGGACAAGCACTTCAAAAGCGCGTTCACGAGAAGTTCTCGAAAGACCGAATGCTTCAAGAGACGTTTGCACTCTATTAAGCGCCCAGGTATTCCTGGCCTGCCATCGTGCGTGGGATAGAGCGAGCATGTCGAGAGAGCGACACGACAGTGCCGAGCGCTGCAAATTCAATAAGCAAATGAGAGCCACCATAGCTCATAAATGGAATGGTGGTGCCGGTAACCGGAAGAAGCCCTAGATTAATCCCTGCATGTATAAACACATGCGCCAAGAATAAGAGCGCCACACCAATAATAAAGAGTGCATCAAAGTTGGTCGCTGCTCTTCGCGCAAGAGAAAGGAGTTGGAAAATGATGAGGCCGTATAACGAGAAGACGAACACCATTCCTATGAACCCCCACTCTTCCGAGAACGCTGCAAAGATAAAGTCTGTCTCGTATTCAGGTAAGAACCGGAGCTTGCTTTGGGTACCGTACCCAATCCCCTTTCCAAACCACTCACCTGATCCGGCAGCAACCACCGCCTGATACGCGTTATAGCCCGCGCCTCGTATATCAGCTGCGGGATTCACGAACGCAACAATACGCGCTCGCTGATATTCGTGGAGGCCAAAAAACCAGAGTCCCGCTGCAGAGACCGCACCTAGCAAAAACACAATTGCAAGGTGTTTCTTTGAGATTCCTGAGACGAGCACAATACCCATCCACACAAACGAAAGAATCGCCGCAGTACCAAGGTCTGGCTGGATGAGGACGAGACCGATAATGCCGGCTGCGTACACACCTGCAAGAATGAGATGGCGCACATCTTTAATCTCCATATGGCGACGGGAGAAGTATTTAGCCATAAAGGCAATTAGTACAATCTTTGCAAGGTCGGCAGGTTGAAACGAAAACGCTCCAAAAGAGAACCATGATTTTGCGCCTTGCACTGGATCAGCAAACAAAAGGAGTGCAATGAGGAGTGCTGCGACCGCAAGGTAGCCTGCAACAATGACTGAGGTACGACGAAGCACATGCATATCCGCTGCAGCACATACTGCGTAGGCACCTAGCGCAAGGACAAGCCACGTAAGTTGCCGTGGTGCAAACGATTCTGCATCAGTACCAAAGGGATGCATGGTAAGCACCCCGAGTAAGGTAAGTGCTACTGCCGGAAGCACCAGCTGCCACCCGGAGCATACTGCCTTAAGAAACCCACCGCGCACTGCTTCGCTCATGGTAGCGGGATGATTGGACGCACATCAATGCGTGCCGGCTCTTCAAGAAAAGGGTTTGCAAACGTAAGTACTACCTCTGCACTTCCCTGCGCTGGCACCTGAGGGACCACCGTCTTAGTTGCCGCAAAAGCAGTCCCGTCTGCACCAAAGACAGTCGCAACCACGGTGACATTTCTAAGGAGTGTTACTGAACTATTTGAAAGACGTGCACGTACCCTCGGCGTCGTCGCAAGATCACTTGAAGACACATCACTTACTCTCGGTACGACGCGTGTATCGTCGAAGCGATACCAGTCAAGCGACGTTTCATCAAACTCAAGAAACGCTTGCGCAACTACTTCACTTCCTTCATACACACCAGGCAAAAAGAGTGGGACACCTCCTCCTGGAGGCAGGTCAGTGGTTCCTTTCACTGAAGCAAGTAGTCCCCTGCTCTCGCTATAAAGCTCGACAGTGTAGCGCGCACCTTTTACCGCAGAGGCTGCGTTTGGATTCTCAACGTAAGCAACTACATCAGTGCGACCACGAAGCCCGGGCACATCACGCACAAACGAGACAACTGGCTTCGTTGCATCAAACGAACACACACGTGAACAGGAACCTCCACAATCAATACCTGCCTCATCCTGATTACGCTTACCGTCAGCGCATGACGGCGTTTCGTAGAGCGTAGCAATCAACGTTATCGCCGCAATCGCCGCTATGACCGAAAAGATAATGATGAGGATTAGCGTCCTCCGTGAGCCTGCCCATGACATAGGGACAGTATATAGGAAACCCCGCACCTTCTGGTACGGGGTCCTGAGTGCACCCTTAGGTGCATATCTTTACGATAGAGAACTTCTTGTGTTCTTTCTGCCAGTCGCGAGAAATGTCGCCGATCGTAAGGTTGTGGTCTTCGCAGAAATTCACAAGTGCTCGATTCTCGCTGTATCCGGGTCGTACATCGATGATTTTCATCGTACCCCCTTCTCCAACGTTTTCAGGATCGAGATGCTCTACCAGAGCGTACTGCGCCATTCTCTTACTCCATAACCTCGAGAGGTTATAGCATATATACAAAAACACGCCCATAACGCTGGCGACAACCTACTCTCCCCCAAAGGAGTACCATCGGCTCAAGAAGGCTTAACTTCCGTGTTCGGAATGAGAACGGGTGTGGCCCTTCCGATAAATCACCAGCGTTATGGGCGCGTTTTCGCGACCAACGAATACACGCAAACAGTATAAAACAAAGTGCGAATCACAGCATCGTTATGATGTTCACGATTCCGCACAGAAAACTGGACATATTAGTACTCCTTGGCTGCACGCATTACTGCGCTTCCACCTAGTGCCTATCCACCTGGTCATCTTCCAGGAGCCTCAACGATTCCTTCTCCTGGAGCG
>CAYXXJ010000014.1:1610-10069 GCA_964469095.1 uncultured Candidatus Saccharibacteria bacterium | reverse complement strand
CAACTGAGCTAAGGCGGCGTGGTTGTTATTCTACCTGAGACCCTGCGGTTTCGTCTTGTGTCACTTTCGCACGTCGACCGCGGATTTCCCGGGTGATGCGGGTGAGTGTGCGCTCAACGAAACGAACCGCAACCAAAATCACATGCACAATGTCGTGAACCACATGATCAATAAACATACGAACCGTGCGCACGAGCGAGGCGCGAGCGTCAGTTGACCCAAGGTACGACGCAGCAATTTCTGTCTTCTGATCAAGCACAGTACGAACACGACTAAACAAACGCTTCCCACTTCGTGCCTCAAGTAAGGTAAGAAAGAGGAACCCTACGAGGGCGGCCGCGACAATAACGATCGCGACAAGGAGCGTCATGTTAGCGAGCTGAGAAGCGTGCGAACTTCGTCACTTCAACGCGCTCCCCAAACTTCTGCGTTGCTTCGTTCAGGAGATCTTTCACAGTCTTTGACTCGTCCTTAATGTAGGTCTGGCTCATAAGGACATTTCCAGAGAAGTAGGACGCCATCTTGCCTTCAAGAATTTTTGCCTTCATCTCTTCAGGCTTACCCTCTACTTCCTTCTGGAAGATCTCCATAGCGGCAGCTTTCTTTGCTTCAGGGATATCAGCCTCGGTGAGGTACTCAGGATTTGTTGCCGCTACCTGCATCGCTATCTCACGAGCAAGTGCTGGAAACTCTGGATTCTTCGCAACGAAGTCCGTCTCACAAGAAAGAAGCACCATGGAGCCGATCGAGCCATCATGGACATAGGAACCAATTGCGCCAGCGCCAAGCTCACGATCAGCCTTTTTATCAGCAGCAGCTCCGCTCTTCTTGCGAAGAAGTACTTCTGCTTTCTCGACGTCGCCACCTGCTTCTTCAAGTGCTTTGCGGCACTGCATAACAGAAATGCCCGTCTTATCGCGAAGCGCCTTAACTACGTCGGTTGAAATATCCATGATGTACAAGTTACGAATACTAAAGATGCGGACAGCGCCGCAGACGCACTATGCCTTCTTTCCTTCCTGGTATGCCGAAGCAAGTTCACCAAGCACAAGCGAAACCGCGTCGCGAGAAGCATCGTTCATCACGATTGGGTACGCAGCATCCTTCACATCACAGTCAGAGCTCATGAGAGCAATCACTGGGATACCGGCACGGCGAGCCTCGCGGGTTGCGTGTGCTTCGCGCTTGGTATCAACGATTACAAACGCGTCAGGGCGGCGCTCAAGACGAGTGATACCTTCAAGGCGCTCGGAAAGGCGTGCAATTTCGCGATCGATGTAGAGGCGCTCAAGCTTAGTGTAGAGCTTTGCAAGCTCACCTGACTCGCGCTTCGGAAGAAGATCAGCGAGGCGATCAATACGCTTCTTGATCTCAGGGAAGTTTGAAACGGTACCGCCGAGCCAGCGACCAGCGACAAAAGGAGCGCCAATCTTTGATGCGGTCGCGCGCACAGCGTCCGACGCCTCACGCTTACCGCCCACAAAGAGTACTACCTTGCCTGCTTCAGCAAGTGTCTTCATAACCTTCTTTGCTTCTCCAAGCTGAGTATCAGTCTTCTGGAGATCAAAGATCTCGACCTTAGACTTAGCGCCAATAACAAACGGCTTCATGGATGGATGGCGTCGGCTCTTTACCTGCGCAAAATGAGCGCCCGCCCCAAAGAGGCGGTCGATGCCGATACCATTGGTATCTGTAGTGACCATAGTAGGGCCTACTCTAGCATGCTCTTTTCTAGCCCTCAAGCCCCTTAGTCAGCCTCCTCTGCCGCCCCTATCCCACCCCCTTTGGCAGCCTCCTGGAGCGCCTCGACAATAGGGTCGAGACTCCCGAGCATGATCTTCGGGAGATTGTGCCAAGACTCCTTGATGCGGTGGTCAGTGATACGGTCCTGCAGGAAGTTATAGGTGCGTATCTTCTCTGAGCGATCCCCTGTGCCGATCTGGCCCTTGCGCTCTGCAGCATGCTTCTTTGCCTCTTCTTCTTCATGGAGCGTTTCGAGCTTTGCAGAAAGGATTTGAAGTGCCTTCTCACGGTTTGCCTTCTGGCTGCGCTCAGAAGATGAGCGAACATCGATTCCTGTTGGTCTATGAATAAGGCGTACTGCAGTTTCCACCTTGTTTACGTTCTGTCCTCCTGCGCCACCCGAGCGAGAAAACTCCATATCAAGATCTCCAGGGTTTAATTCAAACTTTGGCTTGGTGCGAATAGGAAGCGCAGCAACGGACGCGGTCGAGGTATGAATACGTCCTGACTTCTCGGTAAGAGGTACTCGCTGTACACGATGTACTCCAGTCTCATAGCGAAGCGCTTCATACGCTTCTGTTCCCTCTATTTCCATAGTGAGGTCATCTATGAGGCGTACCCGCCATCCTTTCTGCACTGCATATTTTTCGTACATTTCTTTCAGTTCTTTAGCGAAAAGCGTCGCCTCATCTCCACCTGCGGCTGCACGAAACTCGAGCACAATTGCCTTAGGGAGGGTCTCTTCTTCCTTCTCCTTAGCAACAATCTTCTCCATTTCAAGAAGCAGTTCTTTCTGTCGCTCTTGTATGCGAACCGCGTCTTCCTCAGCCATCTGAAGGAGCTCGGGGTCTTCCCCAGCAGCTGCACGACCCTCCTCCGCCTCTCGTGCGAGACGCTCATACTCCTCCGCCAGGTATGCGGTCTTATGATTTGCCTTCAGTTCAGGTGAGTAGTCCATGTGGGTAGATGATAGCGTACGAGCGCCCCGCGGGAAGCGGGGCGCTCGGTATACGGCCGTTACTTACGCTTTGCGGCGCGCTGCTTGAACTTCTCAACGCGACCTGTCTTATCAAGACTGCGGTCCTCGCCCGTATAAAACGGATGAGACGCTGAGGAGATTTCCACAAGCTTCATAGGGTATTCCTTACCCTCAAACGTGATCGTCTCATCCGTACGGATGGTGGATCCCATGAGGAACTGGATACCAGAAGACTGGTCGACAAATACGACCTTGCGGTAATCGTCCGGGTGGATGTCCTTTTTCATGATCCCCGGACTATACCAGAAGGTCTCACCCGCTTCAAGGTGAGACCTTCTTACCCTTCCCTGTCGTGGGTTTCTAGAATTCTTCGAATTCAGGGATGACGTTCACAATCACCTGATCCCTCGCTGCGCCTCCATCACAGCTGATCACAAACACTGACTGTCCGGTGATCTTGTTTGCAAGCGAAGTTGAGGCAATGGTAGGACCTGCAGTTGGGCCTGCAATGGTCGAGCCGTTCTTGGTGATGGTACAGGATGATACCTGTGCCGCGCTCCACTCAACGGTTGCGTTTGTTCCAGCATTTACGCGCTCTGGTGTAGCCACAATGCTTGCTACTGGAGAAGATGCGGTGAGAAGTTTCGTACATGGAGTGAGACCTGAGGCGGTGCACTGTAGTTCGTAGGTTCCTCCAGCAGTAGCAGTGATTGAACCTGAGGTGCCTGAAGTTGCTCCGTTTGTCGAGAATCCAGTACCAGTACAGCTCGTAGCATTTGTTGAAGACCAAGTGAACGTTGCCGCCGCACCTCCTACCAGCGGAGATGGGTTTGAACTGAAGTTACAGGTGATACCAGGATCGTCTGATTCATTATCATCTGTGTCTCCGCTACAGCCAGCGTCCGCTGTATCAATACGCGTATCTCCGTCGTTGTCTACTCCGTCGTTACATTGAGTCCGAGTAACCGTAACTGTTTCTGAATCAGTTGCAGTTCCCGCTCCAGTTGCTGAAGCACTTGAACGTCGATATGTAGTGTCTCGACAGCCGTGGGCTGTGGAAGAGATACAAGCCCCTCCGTTATACTCTGCTGGTTTTGCGGTTGTGCCTGTTGCACCCGAGACTCCGTAACACGTGATAACAGCAAGGTCGCAGCCGGCATCACCACAACGGTTTGGATAGCGTACAAACTGTTCGTTCCAGGCAGAGTATCCTGCGTTTAATGCTGCATTTGGACAGAGGTCTCCCTGCTGGCCGTTATCATGAACTGTCTCACCGTAGATAGCTGTCTGCGTTCCACCTGTCCACCAGCTATCACCTTCCCATGCTCCAGATGCACCTGTGCCTGAGCCTGCAGAACAGTTAATGATGTACTGCGTGGTTGACGTTGGGCTTTCTATCACTGTGCCACTTGTCGCGCCACCTGTGGCAAATCCAGTTCCCACGCACGACGTTGCACCTGTAGAAGACCAGGTAAGTGAGGTGGAGGAACCAAGAAGAAGACTGAGTGGGTTAGCGGTGAGCGATGCGGTAATGGTTGGTGCCGCTGCCGAAGAACACTGGTAGGTCTCAATATACATGTTGCAACCACTTGGGTATTTGTACTTACACGTGTCTCCCACCGTACAAGAGGTGCCTGAAGGATCAGCTGGAGAACAGTCTGCCATGTTGTTGTGTCCACCCTTACTCATGTCAGTAAGCGGACAAGCAAAGTCTTGTATATCGCTTGCAACATGTTCCCAGGTACCTCCGCCTGTTCCTCCTACCGTAACCGCAGTCCATGCGCTGCAGTTATCACTCTCATTGGTTTCGCTCACTGAACCCGAATCACTGACGCTCGCTTTATCCGCACATGCACGTACGTACCAGGTACCCGTTGACGCAAAATCATGTGTTCTCGTTGCCGAAACGGTACCGCCACTTGGCACCGCTGTTGTCTGTGCATATGTACCTATGACATCCGCATTCGTACCTGCGCTTGTTGCTGCAAGCTGGAAGAGGACATAGAACGTACCTGCTGTTGGTCCCGCTCCACTATTGGTCACGGTTGCAGAGAGTGTTGTCTGACCAACGACGTTTGCGGAACTTGGCGCAATCGCACTTGCGGCAAGGTTAGGTCTCGTAACCACAGTGACGGTTTCTGAATCAGAAGCAGCGCCGCAAGTCACTGAATACGTAGTGGTAGTAAGTGGAGAAACCGAGACTGAACCTGAAGTGAGGCCGCCTGTTGAGAAACCAGTACCCGTACATGAAGCCGCGTTCGCACTACTCCAAGTAAGGATTGCTGCGCTACCTTGATCAACAGTAGTTGGAGACGACGACAGAGTTGCGGTTGGTACTGCTGTAGCTGCATAGGTCAACGCTGCAAAGCGAGAACCTGCCGCGGCTGTTCCTGAGCCAGAGTGAATAGTGAAGGTGGCTTCCCAACCTGTCACCGTAAGTCCTCCGCCGCCGCCTGCTGCGTGCGCAACAGGGACAACGTTGTACGCGTTATTGTTTGAATCGCTGTAGGTAACTGCGGTTGCAACCTGGATACAGTAGGAGCCATTGTTGTAGTCTGCTGGAAGCGTTCCTTGTGCTCCAAGATAATTCCAAGCGATTGTTTGTATTGAAGGCATAGAACCGCTATCGCCTGCATAGCCGAGAGTTGATATAACGCTACCAGTACAGCGAGTACTCGCAGCGGAAGTTGCGCCAGTAGAGGTAAGTGGCGTGCCGTAGGTCCATGCGTGCGCCGTAGGAATTTCTAAGAACGATGTGTTTCCGCTCTGTGTCGCTTTAACTTTAAGCGCACCGTCGCGCGTTACAACACCACCCTTCACCGTATAGACATCAAACGATTCAGTCGTGGTTCGAATCACTATGCGATTTCCAGGAAGCGCACCTACGCCATAGAAGAGTCCTGGTGCTGGCACTGACCCTTCGTACGATAGTACAGTTGGGCGCTCGCTATCAAGTGAGAAGACATCAAACTGATTTGTGACTTCGTTAAAGAGCACCGCAAGAGATGCGTCTGCACTCACTGCTGATGAACTCCATTCAGTTCCTCTACGTTCAATCAAGACGGAACGGCTTGTTGCTGACATTGCAGTTTCAAGACCGTTTGGCGAAAGCATCATGACCGAACCATTACCCGCCACTACCGGAGAGAAGTCCGTTGGAGCAAGCATCTCAGTTGCTTCTCTGTACCACGACGGTGCGTCTGCAAGCATCGCTGAGCTACCGTTAGGGGAAATCGTATACCACACGGTCTGTTCGTTCTCTATAACCCGGAACGTCACCCCGTTCTCTCCTGACTTAGAACCAAAGTAGAACCAGAGGGCTACTGCTGCAAGAGCAACAAGCACCAGAATACCAATGGTTACGAGTAAGGTGTTAACGCTTTTTCGAGGAGCGGGCGGCATAGGAGCCTGCGCCGCCACTGGGGTGGTTTCGGTGGTCATCATGCGGTAATGATACCAACCAGAGGTGTATCAGCGCCTCTTTGGTGTGCACAACCGTTTTTAGTTATCCTCAAGGAAGTCTATGTCGTTTTGAAATGCGGTGGCTTTTGCCATGACCTGGTCGCCATAATTTGCGACCCATCCTGAGGCTGGGCAGGCACGCCCCGAGAAATAGGCACACGCAGCATTTCGCTCGGCAGTGTACCCGCCAGAGGCTGCGCTCCAATCAGAGAGATAGAGACCAGTCGCCATGATGGCATGCTCTGCGTTCCAAGGATTGGTTGCAGGAACTGAAAGCGCTGCTTTGATGCGAGGCTCAAAGAGTTTCCAAGTCGAAGGTATGAACTGTGTTGGTCCCATAGCGCCTCCGTAGCCGCCTGGCTGCGGACAGGAGACTGGAGTCGTCGACGGATCTTTGCCAAGGGCCGCAGTAATCTCAAGGAAAATAGGTACGTCGCGAGTTGGATGCATCACGCCATCAATTGGTGTTCCTGTATTTTTCCCAACACCATCACCCTGATCAGGACTATTGGTGACATAGCAGTTACCAATGTTTGAACCAAGTGCAGATTCCTGAGACAGCACTGCGAGAATAACGGCAGGACGTACTCCTGTTTTTGCTGAAGCATTCTTTGCGTATCTCACAGCATCCCCGAATTGAATGGTGCCCGTGTCTCTAAGCGGGAAAAGGCGTGCACGTATTGCAGCTGCTTCAGCCTCACGTTCAGCCAGCACTTTCTGATACGCAGCTTCTTCGTTTGCCGCAACCGCAAGCAGCTGACTCTTTTCTACTTTGTTCTTATCTATCTCTTGCTTCTTTGTCTCAACAACAAACTTTGCATCAGCCTCTGCACTCTGGCGTGCCGCAAGCGCCTCGCGCTCAGCTTCAGTCTCACTTCGCACCTCACGTATCTCTGCAAATTCCTCATGAAGACCTGACTGTACGGTTACGATATTGTCGACGTCATCAAAGAGTGCAAAGGCGGTGTCGGCTGCAAGTGCAATCTCGACAAGTGAAAGATCGTCAATTTGATCTTGCTTGCGGAGAAACGATGCGAGCGATTCATGGCCATCAAGAATCTTTCCGGAAAGCTCATTGATGCGCGCCGTCTTATCGCGTATTTCACTTCCGAGCTTCCCTATCTCAATATTCTTTGACCGTATCTGTGCCTCTGCCTGCGCAATCTGGGCATTCAAGGTTGTTACATCTCCCTGAAGGCTGTTTTTCTTTGCTCTTGTAACATCAAGCACCTGCTGCCACTGAGCAATTTCGTCCTGTAGCTTGCTGTATTCCTCTTCAAGTTCGGCTCGCTCATGCGCCGTAAGTTCCTGCGCCATGATAGGTGCGGCATAGAAAAAAACGCCGAGAAGCGCGGTAGAGATAACTATGCCGACAACGATAAGCGATGTACGCACCATGCTGTCCATTAGTATATCAGAGTGTTTTTTGGAGGATATATGACAGAAAACGACCAGGAATACTGGTCGTTTTCTCGTACAGAACGCGTTCAGGTTGCTACTCTGCTGCTGACTCTTCTTCTTTCTTACCCTTCTCTTCAACCTCAATTGCGCTCATATCAACTGGACCAGCAGGTGCCTCTTCCTCAACTGAGACCTCCTGGATAAGTGCAACTACCTGATCAGCCTCAGCTTTTGCCTCAACACCCTTAGGAAGAACGAGGTCAGATACGTGGATTTGGCTACCAACTTCTGCAAGTACAGAAATATCAACCTTAATGTCGTGAGGAAGATCTGCAGGAGCGGCTTCAATCTCAAGCTCATGTATAACCTTTACGAGGTTTGCACCTGCTTTAACTGCTGCAGACTCACCAATAAACTCAAGTGGTACAGCTACTTCAACCTTTGCACCCTTCTCAATAGCGTAGAGGTCTGCGTGGCGAGGCACGTTCGTAACTGGGTCACGGTCTACTTCATGAATAAGGACCTGAAGATCAGAGCCGAGACCTCCGAGCTGAATAACTGAAGATTCACCAGCATCGCGAAGTACCTTTTCAAACTCCTTGAGCGGAAGACTTACGGCTACCGGCTCCTGCTTTGGTCCATAGACTACGGCTGGCATAACACCTGCTGAAAGAAGACGCTTTGCGCGCTTTCCGGTCTCTTCTCGCTTGGAGGCTGTAAGGGAAACAGTCATATAAATAAGTACGAGGCACTATACCAGAGAGCCTTCTCGTATGCCAGCCCCACGGCTATTCCCCTACGGATGCGGCTGAAACCTTTACGAGACGGTCAAAAAAGGCCTGCTCGAACATGCCAAGAAATACGAAACGACGGT
>CAYXXJ010000014.1:0-1600 GCA_964469095.1 uncultured Candidatus Saccharibacteria bacterium | reverse complement strand
ACGAGAAGGTCAAAAAAGGCATTTCGTGCCTCTGGGAGATTGTCATCTTCTCCGGCACAGGCGGTAAGTGCGTCATGCTGGAGGGCACGAGCGAAACTGAAGGTAAGTGGCCAGGGAGCATTCATCTCTTTTGCTCTCTTGGCAATGGCACGAAGGTTGTCAGTTGCCTGCTCCTCGCTTTGTCCACCTGAGAGGAATACGATGCCAGGAACCACTGCTGGAACAGACGCCATAAGCGCAGCGAGTGTGTCTTCTGCTACTTCTTCTGGGGTATCTTTTTTCTTCGTATCTTTTCCTGAAAGAGCCATTGAGGTCTTGATGAGAATTCCAGTTGGGTCTACACCATGCTCATCTATTGCACGCATAAGTGCACCCAACGTTTCTTGAATCACCTCCTTACTTCGTGCACGAGAATGCTTACCTTCATAGAGGACTTCCGGTTCAAGAATTGGCACCATACCCGCTTCCTGAATACAGCGTGCTGAAGAGGCTAAGCGCTTTACGTTCTCGACAATAGCGGAGGCAGTAGGGAGACGGTCGCCATCAATTCTAATCACCGCACGCCACTTGGTGAACTTTGCGCCACTCTTATCACGATACTCTTTAAGTCGTGCCGAAAGGCCGATGAGGCCACCTGTAATGAGCTCATCCGGACTTCCCTCCATGGGTTCTGTGCCCAGGTCGACCTTAATACCAGGGATAATGCCGCGCTTGGCGAGCAGCTCTGGAAATGGAAGGTGGTCAATTTTCTTTGAAGGGATACCGTCTTTGGTGTCTTTTTGCTTCAGGGTTTCTTCGTAAAGAATCACACCTGACAGGTACTCTTCAATACCTTTTGTAGCAAGCAAGAGATCCCTATAGGTGCGGCGCATCTTCTCGCCGCCTTTAATGCCGTATGACTCAAGGCGTTTGTCTGCAGAAGTGACGCTTTCATCAGCGGCAAGTATTCCTTTAGGGGGAGAAACAAGTTGTCGAGCGATATCTGAAAGATCAGTCATGCGGATAATCGTAGCATGCTAAAATCGAGCTATATGGGTCGTACTGATTTTCTTGCTGTGGGCGACATTGTGACTGAACCGTTCATCCGTCTTAAGGATGCTCGCGTAACATGCGACATAAACGATGAGAACTGCAGCATCTCGATGCGCTGGGGTGATAAAATCCCGTACGAATCAGCAGAGGTATGTCATGCTGTTGGAAACTCACCGAACGCAGCGGTTGCTGCAGCAAGGCTTGGACTTAAAACAGCTATCGCTACTGACATAGGAAACGATGTTATTGGGAAGGGTGATGTCGCACAGTTAAAAAAGGAAGGTATTGCGACAAAGTATGTACGGGTACACAAAGGAATGCCGAGTAACTACCACTATGTGTTGTCGTATGAATCAGAGCGCACTATTCTCGTGCGTCACGAGGAGTATCCGTACCGATTCCCAAACATTTCTCCTGCCCCACGCTATATGTATCTTTCGTCGCTTGCTGCAAATTCACTTGCCTACCACAAAGAAATTGAAGCGTACCTAAAGAAAAATCCTAACGTCTTTCTTACGCTCCAACCAGGAACGTTTCAAATGAAGCGTGGGGTAACTGAGCTTAAGGG
>CAYXXJ010000013.1:0-10863 GCA_964469095.1 uncultured Candidatus Saccharibacteria bacterium | reverse complement strand
GCCAAGCAACCATTGAAAACCTGCTGGAGTTTGAACAGTCATATGTAGGTGCCACCTTGATTGTGCTTGAACACAATTATCGCTCGTCAAAGACGATTGTGGACGCTGCAAATCAAGTGATTGAGAAGAACAGAAACCGGAAAGAAAAACGAAGTGTGACAGACAACCCTCCAGGAGATCCCATTCAGATACACCTTGCAGGGACTGCTGAAGAAGAAGCCCGCTTTGTTGCAAAAGAAGCCAGCGCTCGCATACGAGAGGGTACTAACCCTGAAGATATTGCTGTTTTGTACCGCACAAACTTCCAGTCACGAGTCCTTGAAGAAGCGTTTCTTGCAGAAGGGGTAACGTATAAGCTTCTCGGTACGCAATTCTACGATCGCAAGGAGGTAAAAGACGTGTTGTCCTGGGCACGTCTTGCACTTGATCCAAGTCGAGAAGCAGATCGTGTACGTGCAGTACAGGCTCCTTCACGAGGAATAGGGAAGGTGACACTCGGAAAAATTGCCGCTGGTACACCTGAGGCATTTAAGCCAAGCGAGCGAGCGAAAGTGGATGCATTTAATTCAATTGTGCTGCGTCTCCATGAGGCAGCAAAGATTCTTCCCCCCTCTGAATTTATCCGTCTTGTGATAGAGGAGAGTGGCATGCGCGCTTCCTATGAGAAGGGAGGGGATGATGACCTTGAACGCCTTGAAAACGCAAAAGAGTTGGCGACAATCGCGAGCCGCTACGATGGTATTCCGGGCGAAGAGGGAATTGCGTCATTTCTTGCAGACGCAGCACTTGCAGGAGACCAGGACGAGCTTGATCGCAAGAAAGAAAAGAAGGGGGTGACCCTTATGACGGTACACGCTGCAAAAGGTCTTGAGTTTTCAGTGGTATTTGTCTGCGGACTTGAGGAAGGACTCTTCCCGCACGAAGGGATGGGAGATGAGGAGCGGGACGAGGAGGAAGAACGTCGACTCTTCTATGTTGCGATGACACGAGCAAAAAGCCGTCTCTATCTCACCCTCGCACGCGTTCGTCGTATTTACGGTACTGACTATCTTCAGGATCCTTCTTCATTCCTTTCAGACATTGACGCTTCTCTCGTGCAGTACGCACACGAGACCGAAGACGAAGACATCATCGAAGCGTAGGCTGTGCTAGGATGCTCGCGATGCTCGCAAAGAAATCGCTCGGCCAGAACTTCCTTATGCACCAAGCGACCGCTGAGCGTATTGCGGACGCTGCTTCTATACCCCAAGGAGGTACTGTGCTTGAGATAGGGCCTGGTACTGGCATGCTTACCCGGGCCCTCCTTGCTCGAGCAGGCACGGTTATTGCAGTAGAGGCAGATGCGTCTCTTATTCCTGGTCTTCAGGAAACTTTTGCTTCTCAGGTAGGGGAGGGCAAGCTCCGCATACTCCATGAAGACATTCGCACCTTTGATTCTTCTTCAATTAAGGAACCATATACTCTTGTGGCCAACATCCCGTACTACATCACCGGAGAGATCTTTCGACAGTTTCTCTCAGCGGCTCACCAGCCCTCATCTATGACTGTGTTGGTCCAAAAAGAAGTGGCTATTCGTATCGCACGAGAGAAGAAAGAGAGTCTTCTTTCTTTATCAGTGAAGGCATATGGCACTCCGCAGTATAGATTTACGGTTTCTCGAGGCTCGTTTGTGCCTGCGCCTAAGGTTGATTCGGCAGTACTTTCTATAACTGATATTCAGCGAGCTGCTTTTACGAACGCTGCGCATGAAGCGCGCTTTTTTGAAATACTCCGCGCGGGATTTGCCCATAAACGAAAATTACTAGCAAGAAATCTTGGAACGCTAGCCAGTCGAGAAGCGGTTTAAGCAGCACTGCAGGCCGCACACATTCCTGCCAAAGCACGCGCTGAAGATATTTCCTTAGATGCTTGGCGAACGCTTGTACTAGCTCTCCCAAAATAATGCACATATAAGGAGCACGTCTTGCGTGAAGAGTGGTACTATTCCCTTGACGCGCATGGCTATTTCTACGAAAAACGCGACTATCCTCCTTTCGGTCTTCGTTGCGGCCGGTTTGATTGCCGCGGCATTCTATTTCTCCTCTTATAAAACTCCTGTTGCTGACGCTGGAGTAACTGATGAATTGATAAAAGCGTACGCGACTAAGGATACTGATGCTGACGGTTTGTTTGATTGGCAGGAATCACTCTATGCTTCAGACCCAAATAACTCACATTCAATAGACCCTTCAATGACCGATAGGGAAGCGGTAGATAAAGGTCTTGCGAAAGCTTCTCTCCCTAGTGATACGAAAGACGTAACTATCCCTACTATTCCTGGGATAGACGCCGCACCTGGATCGCTCACCGATCAGTTTGCTCGTGCGTTCTTTGAGCAGTACCTCACTGAGCGCGGCGATACCCCTCCTACAAGTGAAGAAATGATTGCGTTTGCGCAGAGCGCATCTGCAAAACTCGTTGCAGACAATGAGAGCAGTGCTCATTTCAAGGCAAGCGATCTCACCACTACCCCCGGACGGTCAAAGGAAGCTCTTGAAGCCTATGCGAACGCTGTGCTCGCAAAGCAGGTTGCTCCTACTTCTGCTGCACCACTAAGTGAGTTGGTGTACTTCTATAACTACGCAACCAAAGATGATGCGTCGGCGCTTGTTCGAGTTCGCGCACTTGGTAACTCATACAAAGCAACTGCGGAAGCAGTCGCAAAGATCCCTGTACCTACCGTACTCGCTGCTGCGCATCTTCGTTTTGTAAACGCGCTATATCGCACTGGTGAAGCAACACTCCATATGGGCGCCGCTGACACTGATCCGCTTCGTGCCATGATTGGTCTTTCTCTCTATGCCACAGCAAGTGATGAGCTTGAGGCTTCCTTTAAACAAACCGCTGATACTTTTGCGGCAACTCTTGCACCGTAAGTATGAAATCTCTTCCTTCACTCGGACACTCTCTCACTCTTGGGTTGTTCTTTGTTGCCACACTCTTTGTTCCATTCTCTTCAGTAAAAGCGGTTGATGTTGTATGGGACCCTGGAAATAACGTTTCCAACTACGGAAGCTGGATTACTGAAATCTTTTCAAGTGTTTCAAATGAGGCAACCGCCATTGCAACCGGACTCATTGAGGGATCAACAGGATCTTTGTTTACCAAGGAATACATCTTTGACCAGATTGCGTTCATTCTTGCTAAAGAAGCACTTCAGTCACTAAACGATAGCGTGATTGATTGGGTAGGGAGTGGCTTTGAGGGTTCCCCTGCGTTTGTTACGAACCTTAGAAATCACATGCGCTCCCTGGGAGACTCGCTGACTAATGATTTTATTGGCCAGCTTACTGGTAGCGGCATGATCGACTCGCCATTTCGAGACACTATCGCAAACGCACTCCAGGGTGAGTACTACCGCTCTACAGGGGATGATGCGTACTTTTCTCGAAGTCAGTTCACCTTGAGCCAGTACACCTCGGATGTAGATGCTTTTTATCGCGGTGAGTGTGGCGAGAACTGTCTTGGCACCTGGATTCAGGCATGGATGAATCCTCAGAACAATCCTTTTGGCGCCTATGAGCGAGCCGACAGCGAACTTTCGCGTCGCATTCGTGATGCGCAGTCAAATCGTTCTGATGAGTTGAATCGAAACCAAGGCTTCCTTTCTTTCTGTACTGAACCTGAACCCACCACCACAGAAGGGGAGACTGCGGCAGCCGACGGAACCGAAACCACCCTTGCAACCACTCCTCCAGGCGGCTCTCCTGACTGCATCACCCAAACACTCGGCTCAACTATTAAGCCGCTCCTTGATGATGTACTTGGTACGAGCTTCGATCAGTATGTTCAAGCAGACGAACTAAACGAAGTGGTTGGTGCATTCATTAGTACGCTCATTAACAATGTGCTCCAGGAGGGCATTACTTCAGTTGCTAATGATGAGGGTACTCGTAACGCCCCTGTTGGAACAGGAGGAAGTATTATCGCGACCATGCTGAACTCAGCACGTAGCACTCGTGACAAAGTAGCTCAGTACCAAGCAAACTGGCAGAAAATTGGAGAGAAGGCGAATGCTGCAGTTGCTGAATGTTCTGATAGTTCTCTTGCTAAATCAACCGCAGACAAGGCAGCAGCAGCAGCACTCAAAGCACAAGACGCACTCACTGCACTCGATGCGCTTATTCAGAAAATGATTTCACTCCAGACAGGACCAGTACAAAGCTCACAGCTTCGAGAAGTCACTCAAGAGTATGATGCGCTTGTCAGCTCAGGCAGACTGCCGACCCCTGCTGAAATAACTGAGGCACAACGAGGCGCTGTCGATTCACCAAACTCTTCTTCTAACCCAGCTGCGGGAGCCGCCTCTCCAGGATCTCTCTACGATCAGATGGAAGAAATGGCTTCGGGCACCTGTCCCGCATCAAGCAGCTAAACCACTATGAGGTTTCTGAAGCACATCACCATTCCAAAACTCCTACCGCAGATAGGGGTCTTGTCGCTTCTTGCACTTGTCGCATTCTCGCTTCCAGGTTCTGCACACGCAGGTGTCCTTGAGTGCGGCACGAATGTTGGATGTATGTTTGTTGATGGCGTCATGCAATTTGCAGGGAAGTTGTTTGCCACCTTCTTCTTTGTTGGGGTGCAGCTCTTTGGTATTTTCCTTGGTTGGATAGCGGCGTTCTTCAATACCGCAGCGATTGTTACCGTCTTTCAATTCTCTCGCTACTTTGGAAACTCTGAAGGTCTTCTGCTTGCGTGGGGTATTCTTCGTGACCTCGCAAATATCACGCTTCTCTTTGGATTTGTGTTTATTGGCGTTGCGACCATTCTTGGTATCCAAAAGTACGCAGCAACCAAAGCGCTTCCTACACTCATTATGTTTGCGGTTCTCTTAAACTTCAGTCTTTTTATTACTGAAGCAACGATTGATATCTCAAACGCAATTGGTGCTTCGTTCTTCTCGCAAGCAGGCGGTACCGAGTGCGGGTTTGCCTATGACTTTAAGGAATGTGCGGGTCGCGGTATTTCAGGACAGATTATGGCAACCGCAGGTATTTCAAGTATTTTTGATACGAACGCATGGATGCAGAATTTCAATAATATTGTGAATGCTGATAACGGAATCGCTGCGGCCATTCTCTATCTCGGCATACTCGCACTTATCATCGTACTGACTGCGGTGATGTTTGCAGGAGCGATCATCTTGGTTTCTCGCGCGGTGACCTTGATGCTCATCATGGTGACGTCTCCTATTGGTTTTGCGGGTATGGCGGTTCCTGGTTTGAATAAGGTGGCAAAGCAATGGTGGGATGCGCTGATTGAAAACGTTATCTTTGCTCCGGTCTTTATTCTCCTCATTCTTGTCGGGCTAAAGATTTCAGAAGGGGCACGCAATAGCTTGGTGGGGGAGGGCTTTAGTATTGCGACCATGCTCTCAAGTGGAGAGCCTGCGGGTATTGGTACGGTGTTCGTTATGTTCGCTCTTATTGTTGGCTTCTTCTGGGGTGCACTTATGTTTGCGAAGAAATCGGGTGTGTTTGGAGCAAGCGCGATTGCAGCGGGGGCACAGAAGTGGGCAGGAAATGCGATAGGAGGCTTCACTGTCTATCCAGCTGCTGGCGTGGCTAATGGAATGAACCGTATATACAACCAGGGCGCTCGCGTAGTGCGTCGTGTCACCCCAGCACCAATACGTACGTTAGCAGGTGTATTTGGAGGAAGTGCACTGGATGAGGGTATCCGCTCTGGTCTCTCAAGTGTTGGAAGTGCAAAAATCCCTGGTACTGGCATGCGTTCTTACAACGATCTGACCTCAGCTCGCGAGAAGCGCCGTAACGAAATGAAGAAGCTAGATAAGGAACAACGCGGTAATTCTATTGCTGAAAACCTTGGTCTTTCAGGAACCGAGGCCCAGAAAGAAGCTAAGGAACGAGAAGAGTACTTCAAGCAGCGCAAGGAAGATAAGGCTAATAATGAAAAACTTGAAACGGGTACTGGCGCAGATGTAGCGCAGGTACTACAGAAAATGAGTTTGCCGAAAGTTGAAGAACACCTCAAGACAAGTAATAAAAATCTCTCGGAGATTGCGAAAAACCTTACTCCGGAGCGTTTTGAAAAAATGATTGATAGCAAGGAGATATCTGAGAGCAAGAAACGTACTCTCATAAACGAGCGCTTTAAGGAGGCTGCAGACGCAGCAAATAGAGGAGATGGTAAGACAATACGTGGTATCGCTTCAAAAGACCTTGAGCTTCTTGCTAAATACAACTCCGAAGCCTTTGAAAAAATTGTTACTCACAAAGATCCTGCGACTGGAGGAAATCTTATGTCTGATGATCAAAATGAAACTCTTGCAAAGCTTGGAGATAAGCTCAGAAAGGATCAAATCCAAATGCTCAAAGCAAATTCACGAACCGCTCGTCTTGAAGAGGCTGTTCGCGCAGGCAATACAACGCAGGCAAGACAGTGGGCTAAAAACATGTCGCCCAAGGCGTACGCGAAGTCGCACCCAGACGTGCTTACCAATCCTCAAATGGTCTCTGATTATGATGCGGGCACCCTTGCTACAATTATGAGCGAAAATAATAGTCTTGCTAAGCAGCAGCTGAAGCTCATAGGTCAAATGGTTCGCGATCCTGGACATCCAAACGCTGGAAAGATACGCGGTTATTTCAGTAAAAATCCAGCAGCGGATGCTCACTTCTCTCCTTAATATATGAAACTTTCTCCTGAAGAATTTTATGTTGTGTTTCAGAAGCTTCCTTATCCAATAAAGGAGTTTCTTTCGAGTCCAAACTTTGGTGACATGATTGATGAGCTGCAGGTAAAACACAAACTACATGTGGATACGACCGGGACTCTTGCTGAAGGAGTCACGCAAATGATTGCTGGCATTATTTCTCCAACACAGTTTTTGCAAGAACTTAGGGGTGCGGGGGTTTCTGACGTAGTCGCCAATAATTTACTTCAAGACTTAAATACTCGTGTTTTTAAACCACTGAACGAAAAAATTCGTGAGGATGGATTTGTGGTACCTACTACTTCTGAGTCAAGACCTGAGCAACCTCAAGCACGACCAGCCCCACAAACCCTTCGTGCTACACAACCCTTACAAACCTCTCCTCCAAACCCACCTGTTCCTCTCCCTCCTACACCTGCAGTATCTGTTGCCCCCCAGCCTGTACCTCCTCAACCAAAACCAATACCTTCTCCTGTTGCACAACCCACTCCTCGACCAATAGCAGCTCCAGCCATGCGCACCATGGCGCATGATGTTGAGGGGATGAAAGAAGGAAAAGTACCTCCACCATTCTTCGCCAATCCTGTGCCTCCTGCCGCTCCTGTTAGTGTTCCACCTCCAGCACCACGACCTGTGCCTCCAGTATTTCCAACCACGCCTCCACCACCTCGCGAAGTTCCTTCGCTTACACCTACCGCAGAAGAAGTTTCGTCATCGCTTAAGAAATACGGTATTGATCCGTATAGAGAGGCAGTTGAGTAGGGAAGTCCTTGGTATACTGAGCTTAATGGATTATCAAGTACCACAGTTCATCGAAGTTGAAGACAAGATCTTTGGGCCGCTAACGCTTAAGCAGTTCATTTATCTTGCTGGAGGCGCAGGTATCACCGCTGGTCTTCTTCTCTATCTTCCATTCTTTGTGGGTGTGCTCTTTGCTATTCCAGTCATCGCGTTCTCGCTTGCTCTTGCGTTCTATAAGGTAAATGGGAAGTCGTTTGTCGAGATGCTTGAGTATGCGTTTGGCTATTTTACGAGCCGCCGCCTCTACCTCTGGAAGAAGGTCCAGAACCCGGTCACTCCGCAAGCAGCTCCGACACTCACTCCTGAAGCTGTAGCACCGACCAAAGAACTCACCCGTAGAAAGCTAGAAGATCTTGCCTTTGCGCTTGATGTGAAGACTGATCGCGATCAAACCATTACCTAACATGCCTGACGCTAATCCCACACAAGCTTTTGTTCCGGTAAAAGAAGTCAGGAATGGCATTATCGTCCTTAAAGACGGTGGGTATCGCGGTGTACTTATGTGTTCCTCGCTTAACTTTGCCCTTAAATCAGAGGACGAGCAGAAAGCTATTATCGGCGGCTTCCAGAACTTCCTTAATACCCTCGATTTCTCGGTACAGATTGTGGTGCACTCTCGCCGCATGGATATTCGTCCGTATCTTGCGTTTCTTGAGACGCTTGAGCCTGCACAAAAGACCGACCTTATGCGTATTCAGCTTCGTGAGTACATCCAGTTCGTCAAAAACTTCATCGAAGGTTCTGACATTATGACCAAACTCTTCTATGTGGTCGTGCCATACACTCCAGCTGCGGGCGCTGCGGTAGCAAGTGCACTGCCGTTTCTTGGGGGAAAGAAACCTACAGAAAACGCGTTCTCAGGTTCTTTTGAAGAGCATCGAGTACAGCTTGAACAGCGTATGAGTCTTGTAACTTCTACTCTCATGTCGACCGGCCTTCGTGCAGTTCCCCTTGGCACCGAAGAGGTGATTGAGCTTCTGTATCGCTCGTTTAACCTCGGCGAGCTTGAGACCCCTATTCACCTAAGTGAAACCAAATAATATGTCGCTTCTCGACTTTTTAAACCGAAAACATAAGGACGCAGAGGCGTCGACTGTGCTTGCTCCTGTACTTCCTAAAGATATCTACGCTGAGGGCGCGCTCACACTTGCTGACACCATTGCACCAGCTGCACTTAAGGTGTCTGCTCGTGAACTCACGCTTGGCGAGAAACTCTCTCGCACGTTCTACACCATCTCCTATCCTCGCTTCCTCTCTGACAGTTGGTTTACTCCTGTAGTGAATATGCCGCGGGTATTTGATGCGGGTATCTTTATTCATCCTGTCGACACAGCCCAGGCACTTCGTGGGTTCCAGAGAAAAGTAGCGGAGGTACAAAGCCAGATCTCCGAGAGGGCAGAGAAGGGGTTGGTGCGTGATCCGGTGCTTGATACGGCCTATCAAGACCTCGAGAACCTGCGCGACAACCTCCAACAGGCTCAGGAACGTCTTTTTGACGTCGGTCTCTATCTCACCATCTATGGTGATAGCAAGGAGGAACTCGATAAGATTGAGGCTGATGTGCGCGGTATTCTTGATTCCCGCCTCATTTACACCAAACCAGCGTTGTTCCAACAGGAACAAGGCTTCCGTTCTACACTTCCACTTGCTTCAGATGAGCTCTCGGTCCACTCGAAGCTAAACTCATCACCACTCTCTTCTATCTTCCCGTTTGTTTCTTTTGACCTCACATCAGACAAGGGAATCCTGTACGGTATCAATAGACACAATGCCTCGTTGATTCTCTTTGATCGTTTCTCGCTAGAAAACTACAACTCCGTAGTGTTTGCAAAGTCTGGTTCGGGTAAATCATACGCAGTGAAGCTCGAGATTCTTCGTTCACTTATGTTTGGTACCGACGTGATTGTGATCGACCCAGAACGCGAATACGAATATCTTGCTGAAGCAACGGGTGGTCGTCTCTTCAACATTTCACTCTCGTCTGAGCATCACATCAACCCGTTTGATCTTCCGCCCGTAAAGGAGGATGAAAGTCCTTCAGACATTCTTCGCTCCAACATCATTAACTTGGTCGGTCTGTTCCGTATCATGCTTGGTGGTCTTACGCCTGAAGAAGACGCGATCATTGACCGTGCCGTGACCGAAACCTACGCTCTTAAGGATATAACCGGGGATCGAGACTTCACTGGTATTGAGGCGCCTCTACTTTCAGACTTTGAGAACGTACTCTCAGGCATGGCAGGTTCTGACTCTCTGGTTGCGCGACTTTCTAAGTATTCAAAGGGAACTTGGGCAGGGTTTATGAACCAACCAACGAACGTTGATATTGGAAAGCAAGTTGTAGTGTTCTCGGTTCGTGACATGGAGGATGAATTGAAGCCAGTCGCTATGTACATAGTGACGCATTACATTTGGAACGCCGTGCGTCACGACCTAAAGAAACGCCTTCTCGTAATTGATGAGGCGTGGTGGATGATGAAGAGCGAAGATACCGCATCCTTCCTCTACAGTCTCGCTAAGCGCGGTCGTAAGTACTATCTTGGTGTCTCTACTATCACCCAGGACGTTGAGGACTTCCTTCGCTCTCCATACGGAAAACCTATCCTGACTAACTCATCGATTCAGCTTCTCCTGAAGCAGTCACCAACCACAATCGATCTTCTGAAGGATGTATTCAATCTCACAGAAGAAGAGAAGTTCCTCCTGCTTGAGTCTGGAGTGGGGGAGGGGCTCTTCTTTGCGGGCCTTAAGCACGTGGCGATTAAGATTGTTGCTTCGTACACCGAGGACCAGATCATTACCTCAGACCCTTCACAACTCCTAGCAATCAAACGTGAGAAGCAGCGCCTCGAGATGGTTAAGGAATAGTACATGGCATACAGCCTATCGACCCTGTCCCGCGCCTTGCGTAACGCTCCTGAGGACTCGGTCCTGCGCGGAAAAGGAAGACGTATTGATAACGAGGGCGCTGCAGCTCTTATAGGGCTTGCGCTCTTCTTTGATCTTCTACAGATGGTGCAACTGATTCCGGTTATCGGGGTCTTATTTGCGCCACTTTCGCTCCCAATTACGATTCTTGCGTATGTCGTTATATTAGTGGCGGTAAAAACGTTCTTTAAGAATATTCCGCTTCTTGGGGGTGCCCAGGCCATGATGCGCATGGGTTCAATCTTTGCCTCAATCGTTATTGAATTTATCCCACTTATAAGCGCTATTCCTGCGATTACCCCTGGAGTTATTGCGCTCATCGTCTCAGTTCGACTCGAAGATATGGGAAAAGGAAAGATGTTGCCTACAGCGACTGATCTTTTGTCAAAGAAACGACGAGCGGCTGTTGAGGC
>CAYXXJ010000012.1:3852-11676 GCA_964469095.1 uncultured Candidatus Saccharibacteria bacterium | reverse complement strand
GTTGATCCACTCGCTTCCTCTTCCTCAGCGCTCACGCCTGAGATTGTAGGAGAAGAGCACTACAAGACTGCAAACGAAGTGAAGCGTATTCTCCAGCGCTACAAGGACCTTCAGGACATCATCGCGATTCTTGGTATTGAGGAACTCTCTGACGAAGATAAGCTTGTGGTGGCTCGTGCACGAAAGATCGAACGCTTCCTCTCACAGCCATTCTTCGTGGGTGAACCATTCACTGGTACTCCAGGTCAGTACGTGTCTCGTGAAGAGACTGTGCGTGGCTTCAAGGAAATTGTAGAAGGAAAACATGACGATAAGCCTGAAGTTGCTTTCTACATGAAGGGTTCTATCGATCAGGTTGGCTAATATGAAGAAAACCTTCCGGCTCGTAATTGCAAAAGTCGGAGAGAATCTCTTCGACGGAGAAGCAGTAGCAGCATATCTTCCTGGAACGGAAGGTGACTTCACTGTGCTCGCGCAGCATGAACCGTTTGTGTCTGAACTTCGTGCGGGTGTTGCAACTGTAGAAACTGCACAAGGCAACAAAGAAGCGTTTACTATTACGCGAGGTGTTGCTGAGGTGTCACATGGACAGGTAACCGTACTGCTCTAATGCCCTACCAGGTTCTTCTCTTCTATAAGTATCTAACGATTGAGGATCCACAGGCACTTCGTGCATGGGTCTTTGCTCGCGCAACGGAACTCTCGCTCACAGGCCGAGTACTGATTGCGGAAGAGGGAATCAACGGAACTCTTGAAGGGACTGTTGAGCATACAAATCAATTCGCAAAGGAATTCAGTGCAGACCCTCGATTTAGTGATGTGCTCATTAAGACAAGCGCAGGAACAGGAGATTCGTTCCCGAAGCTTTCCGTTAAGATCCGAAACGAGATTGTAGGTACTCAGTTTGATCCGAAGAAGGTAGATCCTCGTGTACAGACGGCACCACGACTTTCCCCTGAAGAGCTTCGTTCCTGGTATGAGAACAACAAAGAGTTTGTAGTGGTAGATATGCGTAACGATTACGAATATCGCTCAGGGCACTTTAAAGATTCTATTAACCCTGGCCTTGAGAACTCTCGTGACTTGCCCAAAGCACTTCCCAAGCTTGAAGGATTAAAGGATAAGACGGTGCTCACAGTCTGCACTGGTGGCGTGCGTTGTGAAAAGATGTCTGCGCTACTTCTTGCGGAAGGATTCACTGATGTATATCAGCTTGAAAACGGAATACACGGCTATATGGAGAAGTATCCTGGGAAAGATTTCCTTGGCACTCTCTATACTTTTGATAAAAGAATGACCATGGATTTTGGTGGAGATCGGGAAGTGGTAGGAACATGTTATCTCTGTAACGCAAAGACAGAGCGCTATGTGAACTGTCGAAACAATGCGTGTCACCTACATTTTCTTGCGTGTGATTCCTGCCAAGAGCAAGGCACGCCAGTTTGTTCTGCTTCGTGCGAAGCCGTACTCGCAGTAGCTTAGACGATTTCAAAAACTGTGGTATAGTTCTTTTGGACTAGACCATTCCGACGGAGACAAGCGAATGCAAGTTCTTGCACGGCTTCGGTCGCTTTTCTCCAGACGGAGAACGGCAACCGCGGTGTTAATTGACATGCCGAATGTCGCGAACCGCGACATCAAACACACGCACAAACCACTGAGAGTCGCCTGGCGACTTCTACGAAAGGAAATCAGAGAAGACGTAAGCGGCACCCTCATTCATGCAGCTGGCTATCATCGTCCTGCACGGGATAAAGATGAAGCTGAAGAATGGGGCGAACAGGCTGAGCCGCACTGGCAGAAAGCCGGCTACATGCTGAAGACGGTGTATCGAGATGATATCGATTCTGACATTGTCGAAGGTATGTGGGACGCCGCAAAGAAAGCGTCTGACGAGAGGTACACTAAACTCCGGTTCATTATCGTCTCAGGAGACCATGTGTTTGCTGAAAAGTATGAACGGCTTCGTGAACGCTATGCAGGAGACCTCGAGTTTGAACTCTTTGTCTATGCGTGGCGTGGCGGTCTCTCAGGAGACCTTCGGCGTGTTGCCGGCGCAAATCATGTGCGCTATTTAAATGCTATTCGCTACTTCGTATCAACGAGATAGCGTACGCCGCAGCCTAACCTTGGCTGCGGCGTTTTCCGTGCTAGTATCGCCCACAGAGGGGAGTCCTGTACAAAGAAAGGAAGCACATGCGCAGCGGCCAGAATGGACGTGCTGCCCAAGAACTTGGTGGCATGAACGAGCTTCGTTTTTTCGAAGCATTCCAGGCCCCTGGATGGACACATCCGCCGTGGTATCAAGGTCTTCGTCGAGCGACGAAGGAAGAAGACAGCAAGGGAATCGATGCTGTTATGTCGACAACCGCGGGAGATATACTCATCCAGGTGAAATCTTCCATTCGTGGTAAACAAGTCCACGAAGAACGTTACGGTCACGCTCATATTGTGGTTGTGGTTCGAGAAGGACTCAACCCGCACACTATACGAACGAGAACGCTCGCTCGTGTTGCTGCTCGAAGACGGAATCGTCATAAGAGCGCCAAGCGAAAAGAAAAGAAACAGCGCGTCTAAGCGCTAGAGCCCCGGCACCTGCGCCGGGGCTTTCTCGTGGTATACTCGTTGCCACTATGGGTATACAGAATTTTCTTCTTCGCCAAGTTGCTAAGTCAAAGATGAAAGACCTGCCAGAGGGGCAGCGTGAGCAGCTACTCACGATGCTTGAAAAAGATCCTGAGCTTATGAAGAAGATTGGTGAAGAGATTGAGCGTCGTACTAAAAAGGGCGGAGAGCCTCAAATGAAAGCTTCAATGGAGGTTATGAAGAAGTATCGTCACGAGCTTGCAGCATTGCTTCAGAAATGAAAAAGATCTACTTGCTTCTTGGTAATCCGGACAAAGACGGAACACTTGGTGGACGTCTTGCTGATAGCTATGAGAAGGCGGCGAAGGCTGCAGGTCACGAAGTGCGTCGCGCAAACATAGGTGACCTTGTCTTTGACCCTATTTTGCATAAAGGATATCGAACGATTCAGGAACTTGAACCTGATTTGAAGCAGGTACAGGAAGACCTGAAGTGGTGTGATCATTTTGTGCTTATCTATCCGCTCTGGTGGTCGTCAGCCCCCTCGCTCTTGAAAGGCATGATTGATCGTATGTGGCTTCCGGGGTTAGCTTTCCGCTTCATCAAGGGTCCTGATGGTAAAAGCACGCTCGGCTGGCAGAAACTACTTAAGGGAAAGACCGCTCGTGTTGTCATTACGATGAAGTATCTTCCGTTTCTTGAGCGCTTTATGTTTGGAAACTTCTCAGCTGAAATTGTTGATGCGGTACTTCGTTTCTCAGGATTCAGAGTCTCCCTTACGGAGATTGGAAACGCTGAAGCGCTTTCAGATAGCGCAAAAGCTCGCTTGGATAGAAAGCTGGCGTCACTAGGAAAGCGCGGAAGATAACCAAAAGGCTCCGAAAGGAGCCTTTTGACTTCTCCGGCTATTTCCTGCACTGTCTTTTAAGGTGCACCTACAGAAAGGAGTAGTCATGGATGAGGTACTTCGAGATCGCTTACGCGGTTACCTCACTACCGAGATTGAGAAAGCAAAACTACTTGCCGCAACGCTTCGAAGTATGAAGCGGCATCTTGAATCCAGTACCAAGCCGTTCACGTACATTGTGGCGCTTGAGAGTCTCTGGGCTAGAGAAGGTGAGCAGTCGCACACGTTTCGCCTCACTGGTGACTTATCAGAAGTTATCAAGAAAGCGGAAAGTGAGTATAAGAAGCTGAATCGTCGTTCAGACGTGCAGGCACGCTATCGGGTCTCAATCATCCTTAAACAGAACCCGGAGCAGAGTGTTCCTGTTCCAGAAGCGTTCTGGGATATGTATCGGGAACGAAAAACCTCCATATGATCAAAGGCGCGCCTCGTTTGGTGCGGGCCGTTTCTTTATAGTCCCCTGGGTGTACGCTCATGGTCAGAACAACAGCGTAAGGAGAAGTGCTGTGCGTGGTGTGGTGTGGGTCTATGGTCTCGGGTGCGCTCTGTTTATTGGAGCGGTGGTGTATGCCCCCGAACTCTTTAATGGACGAGCCGACGAGGCAAGTGTCGTGTCAATGGAACGGGTTCACTTACAAGACCCTCTTCCACCCCCTGAACTCCTTCCTGCGGTATCGCTTAACGAAGCGCAGGCGGAGGCCGAACAAATCACTGAAGAGTATGCGCGCGATTGTCGTCGCTCATACCAAGGTGAAGGATCTCTCGACGAATTCGTAGAACGATGTGTCGATGAGAAGTTCGGTTTCTAAGCGATAAATCGGCGCTTATTATAGGGCGCCGATTTTGCTTTTTATCCCATTTGCCATTAGTTTCTATACATATGCTTAAGATCGGTATCGTCGGACTCCCAAACGTTGGCAAATCAACCCTCTTTAACGCGCTCACCAAGGCGGCGGTACCTGCTGAGAATTATCCTTTTTGTACGATTGATCCATCGGTAGGAGTGGTAGGGGTTCCTGATGAACGTCTTGGAAAACTTGCAGGTCTTTCAGGAAGCGAGAAAGTTATTCCTGCAGCGATTGAATTTGTCGACATTGCAGGCCTTGTGAAGGGTGCCTCTGAAGGAGAGGGGCTTGGGAACCAATTCCTCGCAAACATTCGTGAGACGGATGCCATTCTCGAGATGGTGCGCTTCTTGGATGACGCAGATGTTACGCACGTGCACGGAGAAGTTGATCCGGTACGAGATATTGAAGTAATTAACCTTGAGCTCGTACTTGCTGACCGTGAACAGGTAACTAAGCGTCGCGAACGTCTTCAAAGAGATGCAAAAGCTGGTCTAAAGGGTGCTGCTGAGGAAGATGCTGCCATGGCAAAGATTGCGCAGGTGCTTGATGCTGGAAAGCTCGCTCGTACTGCAGTACTTACGCCCGAAGAGCAGAAACTGGTAAAGCATCTGAACCTTCTCACGATGAAGCCAATCCTCTACGCCTTTAACGGCAAGACTGGGGGACATAATCTACAAGAATCGAATGATGGACGTGCGCAGGCTGCCTATGAGCACGTTGCCTCGCTTGGTGGAATGTATGTGCATGTGGATGCACGTACTGAGCATGAGCTTAATGATGTGGCAGAAGATGATAAGCAGGGGTTCCGTCAGGAGCTTGGTGTTCAAGCAGACGGCCTCACTGATCTTATTCGTGGCGCCTATGCGACTCTTGGCCTTATTACCTTCTTTACGACCGGTCCTAAAGAATCGAGAGCATGGACCGTGCAAAAAGGCGCTTCAGCCCCTGAGGCAGGTGCTGCTATCCATAACGATTTTAAGGATAAGTTTATTCGCGCTGAGGTTATTGGCTGGGATACGCTTCTCACTGACGGTTCGTACGCAGCTGCGCGAGAAAAAGGGCATGTGCGTACAGAAGGGAAAACCTACACAGTTGCTGATGGCGACGTGATGGTATTCCTCCACTCCTAATTCATGCAGGCAACGGAGACCATCGTCCGCGTAGAAGGTCTCCTGGTTGAAGCGTATGTGGGATTGCATGATCCAGAAATGGATACGCTGCAACCTATTGTTATTGATGTGCACGCTACGCTCCTAAACCCCTCCGTAGGTAATGATGATATTCAAAACACCTTTGACTACCATCCAGTCACTGATGAAATTCGTGCACTCGCAACGCAACAGAAGCGACGGCTGATTGAAACGTTTGCTGAAGAGATTGCGGGCCTTTGTTTTACGCGCCAAGGAGTGCAGGCGGTAACTGTTACCGTCCGAAAACCACGGAAATTCCCTCAGATTGACGCAGTCGGCGTGACACGAACCTTCGTGTTATAATCCGGTTCCATGAACACGGCACACCCTAAATTTGTGCGTTGGGCCCTTCTTATCGGTATTGTTATCGCCCTGAACCTCTTTTTCCTTGCAGCTCGTTCGCTCGTACTCCCAGAGCCTGATTACAACGACTACTGTCCAACCACTGTGCAGCCTGCAGTAACCCCTGAAACCTGCTCTGCACAGGACGGTGTTTGGGTGCCTACTCCTGAAGATCCTCGTGTCTCTGCTGTCGTAAAACCAAACCCAGAAGGTTACTGCGATCTTTACCAGAAGTGCCAGCCGCTCTACGACGCTGCACGTTCTGACTACGACATGTTCACCTTTGTGATTATGGTTGGTCTTGGCGTACTCTCCTTGATTGCTGGTGTGATTCCAATGGGCTCTTCGATTGTTTCGTCAGGCCTCTCTTATGGAGGTGTACTTGCACTTATCATCGCAGCAGGAGGCTACTGGGGCGAAGCGGGGAATCTTGTGAAGCTTGGTATGTCGGTAGTTGCGCTTGTTGCACTGCTCTACATCGGTATTCGCAGATTCAAAGACTAAGGGGCTTTGGTATGGCGCACGAACGGTTTGATCACCAGGCGGTAGACAAGGCGTCACAGGAAGCATGGAAGGCAGCGCATGCCTTTCGCACTGACCTTACTATCCCTGCAAGTGAGAAAGAGCCGTACTATACGCACTTTGAGTTTCCGTATCCTTCCGGCGATCTTCATATAGGGCACTGGTATGCGTATGCGATGCCTGATATCTACGCCCGCTTCCTTCGCGCTCAAGGAAAGAACGTCTTTTTCCCAATAGGGTTCGATTCCTTTGGTCTTCCTGCTGAAAACGCAGCCATGAAGTACGGCAAGGATCCTAAAGAGTGGACCTACGCAAATATGGAAAAGATGGCAGGCCAGCTACGCTCTATGGGTCTCTCCGTTGATTGGGACAAGCAGCTCGCTACCTCAGATCCCCTGTACTACAAATGGACCCAATGGCTCTTTGCCAAGTTCTATGAGCAAGGTCTCGCTGAGCGAAAAGAAGCTGCGGTGAAGTGGTGCCCGAAAGATGCGACTGTACTAGCAAATGAGCAAGTAGTTGATGGTACCTGTGAGCGTTGCGGTACTGCGGTAGAAGAGAAGAAACTTACCCAGTGGTTCTTTAAGATTACCGACTACGCTGACCGTCTTCTTTCAGATCTTGATACTCTTTCGTGGCCAGAAGAAATCAAAGAAGCGCAGCGCCAGTGGATCGGAAAGAGCGAGGGCGCAAAAATTGATTTTGCTATTCGTTTCCATGCAAAACCTGAGCTCTCAGCGTGGAAAGGTGAGGATGGTAAGGGGCCTCATGTAACGGTATTCACGACTCGTCCTGACACACTCTATGGCGCAACATACGTAGTCATTGCACCTGAACATCCGTGGATTACCCAGGGACTAGCAATGCACAAAGATATGCTTGCGAAGGCTCCAGATGTTGACGCATATGTTGAAGCAACGAAGCGCAAGACTGAACGTGAACGAAGTGAGAATAAAGAAAAGACCGGAGTAACACTCGAAGGAGTTAGCGTAGTACACCCTATAACTGGTGAAGAACTCCCGGTATTTGTCGCTGACTATGTGCTTGCTTCCTATGGTACTGGCGCCGTGATGGCAGTACCTGCGCACGATGAGCGTGATTATGAGTTTGCAAAAAGACATGCACTTCCGGTGAAGTACGTGATTGCTGAGCATACAACCGACAATCCAACTCCTCCTGTAGAAGGTAAGAAGGTGGTTGAGCGAGATAACGTTATGGCTATTGTCCGTAATCCAAAAGACGCAACAATCTTGCTCCTGCGCTGGAAACAACATCCATGGCACACCTTCATTAATGGAGGTTGTGAGGAGGGAGAGGACATTGAAACTACCGCACGACGAGAGATTCAAGAAGAAAGTGGCTACTTGAATCTTCGCTTTGTAGAAGAACTAGGGTCACACATTCACTCTGAGTTTTACGCAGTGCATAA
>CAYXXJ010000012.1:0-3842 GCA_964469095.1 uncultured Candidatus Saccharibacteria bacterium | reverse complement strand
TCCGCATGGCGGAGCTTGAAAATGAAGAAGCCGTAGCATCTGAAGTAAGCGAAGTGCATGAACCGGTATGGGTACCTGAAAGCGAGGTGCTTGGGCTTCTTGCAGGAGCGGATCCTAAACTGTTCTGGCAACGATATCTCTCAGGTGTACGTGTCTATACCGGAGATGGGGTACTTATTGAATCAGGTGAATTTTCTGGAAAAAGAAACCGCGAAGCGTTGTGGGATATAACCGCTAAAGCAGGCGGCGAGCGTACGACTAATTATCGCCTTCGAGACTGGCTTGTCTCTCGCCAGCGCTATTGGGGGTGCCCTATACCTGTTGTGTATGACCCTGATGGAAAACCACACCTTATCCCTGAAGAACATCTTCCTTGGGAACTTCCGAGCGATGTTGATTTCACTCCTACAGGGAAAGCGCCACTCGCTTCCTCAAAAGAACTTCACGAACGCGTCACCAGGATCTTTGGCGAAGGCTGGACTCCTGAATACGACACCCTCGATACATTCGTTGATTCGTCCTGGTACTTCATGCGCTATCTCGATCCAAAAGATGAACATGAGTTTACGGATGTTGAACTTGTAAAGAAGTGGATGCCAGTAAAGCGTTACTCAGGAGGATCAGAACACACCACGATGCACCTCTTGTATGCCCGCTTCTTCTACAAAGCGCTCTACGATCTTGCGCTTGCACCTACCCCTGAACCGTTTATGGAGCGATTCAATCGCGGCATCATTCTCGGTCCTGATGGCGCAAAGATGTCTAAATCAAAAGGGAATGTCGTAAATCCAGACGAATATGTTGCTAAGTATGGCGCTGATGCCGTACGTCTCAATCTTGCGTTTATAGGCCCGTATAACGAGCCAGGACACTATCCATGGAGCCTTGAAGGGGCTGAGGCAATGCGCCGCTTCCTCGATCGTATCTATCGCATGCGTGAGAACCTCACTGATGAGGCGCCGGACGAGGAAACAGCACGCCTCCTTGCTAAGACGACCGTAAAAGTAGCGACTCAGATTGAACGCTATAAGTTCAATACTGCACTTTCGGCTCTCATGGTTCTCTTGAATGCACTTGAGAAACTCCCGAAGGTAAGCAAGAAGGCATACCACACCTATCTTCGTCTTCTTGCACCGCTTGCACCACACATCACCGAGCATCTCTGGAAGGAGACTGGTGGCGAAGGGTTGCTTGCGCTTACGCTATGGCCCTCTGTTGATGAATCACTCCTTACAGATGATGAAGTGACGGTAATTGTGCAGGTGAACGGGAAGAAACGAGGCGAAGTATCAATTGCTCCTGATGCGCCTGAGGAGGTTGCTCGTGAGGCAGCGCTAGCGCTTCCTGCACTCTCTGGTGCCCGAGTTTCAAAGCTCATTTATGTTCCGGGAAGGATCATTAATATCGTCCTCGAGACGGGATAGGGGGTACCCTTGACACCCCCTTGCGTAGATTTAACTATCTGGTATAATTACAACACATGACTACTAAAGCCAAGAAATCAGCCGTTTCCCCTAAAAAGCGGGCGGGAAAACCGGTCTTCGATAGCTCCGCTCTTATTAAGAAACTACTTGCGGACATCTCAGAGCGTGGCCGTGAGGTGCTGACTCTTCGCTTTGGCCTTGGTACTTCTGCAACTCGCGAGACGCTTGAGTCTATCGGTGAGCGCTGGAGTATCACTCGTGAGCGCGTACGCCAGATTGAGGCATCGGCACTTGAAGCCGTTCGTGGCTCAAAAGCATTCAAGGATGCTGAGAAACAGTTTGATGAACTCTGCAAATTTGTAGAATCTCTTGGTTCAATCATTCCAGAGGAGCATCTTCTTGAAGAGCTCGCTTCAGATGAGAAGGGTCAGAACCGCTTCCGCTTTCTTCTTGTTGTTGGTTCAGCATTCTTCCGTGAGCGTGAGACCGACGAATTCTATGCCCGCTGGCACGTCGATCACGCCACTGCAAAGAAGGTCCACAAGGCACTTTCTTCACTCTACGCTTCACTCTCTGATACTGAAGTATTGAAAGAAAGCGATCTCTTCTCACGCTTTATTGCTGAGCTTAAGGATGTAGAGACTGCGTACCGTAACGAAGAAGTCTTGAAGCGCTGGCTTTCGCTCTCAAAGAATATTTCTTCAAACCCACTTGCAGAGTGGGGTAAGGCACATGCTCCTGCTATTCGCACCAAGGGTATTCGTGACTATGCGTATCTCGTGATTAAGCGCGCAGGTTCTCCTATGCACTTCCGCGATGTCGCAAATTCGATCACTGAACTCTTTGCGAAGAAGGCACATGTCGCTACGACTCATAACGAGCTTATGAAAGACGAGCGCTTTGTACTTGTCGGCCGCGGTCTTTACGCACTCTCAGAGTGGGGTTACAAGCCAGGTGTCGTCCGTGATGTTATTCGCGACGTACTGAAGGCAGGTGGCGCCATGACTCGTGATCAGATCGTAAAGCAGGTGAAGGAGGTCCGCTACGTGAAGGACAACACCATCCTTGTAAATCTTTCTGACCCTCGCTACTTTAAGCGAAACAAGAACGGTACCTACGCACTTGCGTAATAGCTGCTTCTTACAAAACGCGCCCTTCACAAAAGGGCGCGTTTTGCTTTGCTATACTGCTTGCTAATGGCCGAGAGCAAAGGACCGACACTACCGTTTCTTGCAGAGCTCACAAAGACGCTTGAAACCACAAGCGCAAAGAGCGGCATGTCTCCTGCGGGCATGAGTGTACTCATTGCGTTTCTCGTGGTGATGCTTCTCTTTACCGCAAACGCACCTGAGCAGAGTGACTACAACTGGTCGTTTCTCTTTTTAACTGCACCCGTCTGGCTTCCGATATTGGTAGGGAGAATGGCGGTGCTTCGCTGGCTCCAGTACAAGCGCATGGAGTTTCTTGAGGGTAAAAAGTTTGTATTGCTCGAGATGCGTATTCCTCGAGACACCATGAAGACGCCTCAAGCAATGGAAACAGTGCTTGCAAACCTTCACCTTGGACCAAACGAGAGTACCTGGCACAAGAAGTATGTCGTTGGTGGCGTACGCCCGTGGTGGTCACTTGAAATGGTGTCGGTTGAGGGAACCATTCGCTTCTATATTTGGACGAGAGATGATTTTCGTAGAGCGGTAGAGACGTATATGTATGCGCAGTACCCAAATATTGAAATCATTGAAGCAACGGACTATAGCCGTCTCGTTGATCCCTCTCAGAAGCCGTACAAGATGTCTGCGTTTGAGTACAAACACGGAGAAGCTGATCCGTACCCAATTAAAACCTATGTTGATTACGGACTTGATAAACCGCCTGGCAAGGACGAAGAGCAAGTGAACCCACTTGCGCAGGTGCTTGAACTTCTTGGTTCAGCTAAACAGGGCGAACAGATATGGGTGCAGATCTGTGTTCGCGTAACCAAGAGTGAAAAATGGCGCGGGAAGCTTAATGCAAAGCAGAAACCGTACTCTTGGAAAGACGAAGCGGCTGAGAAAGTAGAGGAGCTTCGCAAGAAGCAGGTGATTGATACCGGAAAAGACCAGAAGGGTGTTGCGCCTACAGAAGCACAGAAAGATGTGATCTCAGCTATTGAACGAAACGTCGCAAAGCCAGGCTTTGATGTGGGCATTCGCGCTGTGTACTTTGCTACCGAAGATAAATTCTTCAGTTCTATGGGTGGCTATATCGCAAACCTTTGGAAACCCTTTGGTTCTTCAGGATTAAACTCGATTGTGACCGCACCTGGCTTCTCCGATATGCCTGACTATCCGTGGTTTGATCCTAAGGGTCTTAAAGCAGCTGGCGCGATGCATGAAGCAGTTCATCTCTATCGCCGTCGCGCCTTCTTCTATCCCCCTT
>CAYXXJ010000011.1:0-13318 GCA_964469095.1 uncultured Candidatus Saccharibacteria bacterium | reverse complement strand
CGCGCTCAATCCGCATTGCGCCGTTTGATAAAGGGAACCTTAAAGCAATTGAGAAAGCACTTACTGAAGCTGATCTTGGGGTGGGGGTTGCTGTTGATGATCAAGGGGTGCGTATTTCGTTCCCCGAGCTCACTGCTGAGCGACGCACGATGCTTGGCAAAGTAGCGGGAGATAAGTGTGAACAGGCGCGAGTGACGCTTCGTGGACACCGTACTGACGCCATGAAAGAACTAGATGCTGCAGAAAAGGAAGGTGGTATGGGTAAAGATGAACTTGCACGTCTTAAAGAAGAAGCACAGAAATTGATTGATGCAGGGCAGGCGAGCCTTGATGCTGCCTTGAAGCGAAAGCAGGAAGAAATCTCTCAGTAGCGCATGACTATTATTCTCTTCATTCTAGTACTCGTGGTGCTCATCGTGGTCCACGAGCTTGGTCACTGCTGTGCGGCCAAGGGGTCTGGAATGAAGGTAGAAGAGTTTGGCATTGGGTACCCGCCGCGCGCGCTTACGCTTGCAAAGAAACACGGCACTGACTACACCCTCAACTGGTTACCTTTTGGTGGCTTCGTAAAGATCAAAGGAGAGGACGGGGAAGAGGGAGGGAATGATTCTTTCGCAGGTAAACCACACGCAGTACAAGCGCTCGTGATTCTTGCGGGTATCTTTATGAACATTCTCTTTGCGTGGGTGTTGCTTTCAATCACACTCACCATCGGTATGCCACGCGCCCTTTCTGACGAAGAAGCGCTCCGTGCCCCTGATGCGTCACTTGCCATCTCACAGGTGCTTGAGGGTTCTCCTGCGGAAGTAGCTGGGCTTAAAGCAGGAGACCTGGTGAAAGAAATGAGTGTTGGCGAAGAGTCATTCTCAGGTGCCTCTTCCGAGGCGTTTACGTCTTTTGTTGGTACACATGAAGGAAAGGAACTCTCCTTTGTTATAACTCGCGGCAATGAAGAGGTGACACTAACTGCAATTCCAGAAACAGGCATCATCGCTGCTGCACCCGAGCGTGCCGCGCTCGGTGTCGGCGTTACTCCTGTAGGTACGCTTCCTGTTTCTCTCCTTAACGCCCCCTATGAAGGTGCGCTCCTCACGCTCTCTGTTACTGAGCAGGTAGGTAGCGGTCTCATTCATTTCTTTACTGGCCTCTTCACACTCTCGGCAGATCTCTCTGAAGTCTCAGGACCTTTAGGTATTGCAGGAGCAGTAGGGGATGCGTCACATGCAGGGCTCGTAGCGCTTCTCACGCTGACCGCAATCATTTCTATCAATCTCGCACTCATTAATGTGCTCCCAGTCCCTGCGCTCGATGGGGGTCGCTTCCTCTTCATTCTTATTGAATGGGTTACGAGAAAGCGCATACCAGACAACATAGTGGGTGCGGTAAATGGGGCGGGGTTTGCGGCACTCATCCTTCTCATGGTCATTGTTACCGCGTCAGATCTCTTCAAGCTCGTGCAATAGACAAAATAGATTTTTAGGGTATAACTATACCCGGCTATCTTCGCGCAACACGAAAGGAAACGCGACTATGTCCTTTGTTTATGTTTTGTTCGTATTCACGGTAGTCATTGGACTCCATGAATACGGTCACTTCCTCGCTGCGCGCTTGTGCGGCATGCGGGTACTGAAGTTTGCTGTGGGCTTCGGGCCACAGCTACGCTTCACTCCTAAAGAAGGAGGGACTGAGTATGCGCTCGGCCTCATCCCGCTTGGCGGGTATGTGGCAATCGCAGGAATGGATAAGAAGGATCAGGATGTTCCTGGTGGCTTCTATACCAAATCGAGACTGGCACAGGTGTTCGTCCTTGCGGCGGGTGTCCTGGTAAACTTTCTACTCGCATTTGTCCTGATGACCGCAGCACTGTTTTTAGTGCCGTCTGAAGTTACTGGCGAGAAACTTTCGTTTCTCGACGGACTTTCGACCGGGTTTGCTGCGACCATTGGCTTGATCCAGGTAGTAACCGTCAACACAGTTGAATTCATTGGCGGATTATTCACGTTCTCCGTGAATCCTGCTGAAGAAATAGTCGGTCCAGTCGGCATAGCTTCACTGAGTGCGGAGGCAGGGAACGCAGGTCTCGTTGCTCTTTTGGGGTTCATGGCCCTGCTCTCGATCGCGGTTGGTGTGACGAACATATTGCCAATACCGCCTCTTGATGGGGGAAAGATTGCGATTGTGGCTATTGAAGCACTACGCAATCGATCACTGCCGGACACGGCAGTTGTAACCGCGTCACTCATTGGCATGGGATTTCTTCTGACACTCTTTGTCCTTGGTACCATCGGGGATGTCATGAGACTCTTCAACTAATACTGTATGCGCCCGAGTCCTTATAAGGATTCGGGTGCTTCCTTTTGCCCTCTCACCCGAGGAGCCGTATACTGGCGAAATCATGCGTCAATCACACCTATTCACAAAAACACGAAGGGAAGCTCCTTCAGATGAGGTTGCGAAGAATGCACAGCTTTTGATTCGTGCAGGATTTGTACATAAGGAGATGGCAGGAGTCTATGACTACCTACCCCTTGGTCTTCGGGTCATTGATAATATCCGCACGATTATCCGTGAGGAAATGAGCGCTATTGGCGGTCAGGAAGTATTACTCTCTGCGCTTCAGGATCCTGAGATCTGGAAACAAACTGATCGATGGGACGATGAGAAAGTGGATGTGTGGTTTAAGACGAAGTTGAAGAATGATACTGAGCTTGGTCTTGGCTGTACGCACGAAGAACCAATGGCTCGCATGCTTCGCGACCATGTTGGCTCATATAGAGACCTTCCTATCGTGACTTTTCAATTCCAAACAAAGTTCCGAAACGAGCTTCGCTCTAAGTCAGGGGTCATGCGTGGTCGCGAGTTTCTTATGAAGGATATGTATTCCTATCATCGCGATGAGGCAGACCTCGATGCGTTCTACGAGAAATCTATAGAAGCGTATAAGAACGTCTATCGACGTGCAGGTATTGGGGAAAAGACGTTTGTTACCTTTGCTTCAGGCGGAATGTTCTCGAAGTTTAGTCATGAATTTCAGACGGAATGCGATGCTGGTGAGGATCTTATCTACATTGACGACGAGAAGGGAATTGCAGTGAATGAAGAGGTGCTGCAGGACGAAGTGCTTGCGGGTCTTGGAGTAAAACGTGAGAGCCTTCGTCAGGCAAAATCAATTGAGGTAGGAAACATCTTCAAATATGCGACCCGCTACACCTCAGAGCTTGGGGTGACATATACCGACGAAGATGGCACTAAGAAGCCTCTGGTAAATGGTGCATACGGCATTGGACTTGGTCGCCTAATGGGTACGGTCGTTGAACTGCTCTCAGATGAAAAAGGAATCGTCTGGCCAGAATCTATTGCACCATTCAAGTACCATCTCTTGAATCTTTTGCCTGATAACGAGGAGGCGGTTTCGTTTGCGAACACGCTTTACGCTGAACTTCAGGAGAAGGGAGACGTACTCTTCGATGATCGCGATGTGCGTGCTGGTGAGAAGTTCGCTGACTCAGACCTTATTGGTATTCCGTGGCGTGTAAACGTAGGAAAGGACACACTTGCTTCAGGTACGGTTGAACTAGTCTCAAGCGCAACGGGAGAAATGAAGAAGATCACCAAGGAAGAACTCCTTTCAATGTAATTCATGGCAAAAGAGAAGAAAATCAGAAAGAACTCACTCTTTTCATCCGATATCGGTATCGATCTTGGTACCGCTAATACGCTCGTGTATGTGCGAGGTCGAGGCGTGGTGTTGAACGAGCCGTCAGTCGTAACCGTGAATGATAAGACGGGGCAGGTAGTTGCTATCGGAAAAGAAGCTAAGGCGATGCTGGGGAAGACACCGCCTCACGTGCGTGCAGTGCGACCGCTCCACCACGGTGTAATTTCAGACTTTGAAGTGACCGAGGAACTTCTCGCGTACCTCATCCGAAAAGCGCAGGGAGATCGTGCGCGTCTGTTTGGTCCACGAGTGGTAATAGGAGTACCTACGGGCGTCACAAACGTAGAGTCTCGCGCGGTAAAAGATGCGGCGCTCTCAGCAGGCGCAAGAGAGGTCTACATTGTTGAAGAACCTATCGCAGGCGCAATTGGAAGCCAGCTTCCCGTAAACGAGCCTATGGGAACCATGGTGCTTGATATAGGTGGCGGCACGATCGACATTGCCGTGCTCTCGCTTGGTGGACCTGTTGCGTCAAAGAGCTCACACATTGCAGGAGATCATTTCAATGAAAACATCACTGACTACGTGCGCAGTGAATTCCAGCTTGCCATTGGTGAGAAGACCGCAGAAGACATCAAGGTAGAAATTGGTGCCGTAATACCGCTCAAGGAGAAGCTCTCTCGTCCGGTGCGTGGCCGCGATCTTGCCACAGGTCTTCCACGAGAGATCACGCTCACTGACGAGCATGTACGTGAGGCGCTCGCTCCTTCGCTTGATAAAATACTCGATGCAATGAAGGAGGTGATTGAAGCAACACCACCTGAACTGTTGGCTGACATTCTTGAGCGCGGCGTAACGGTATTTGGCGGCGGCGCACTCCTTCGTGGTCTTCCCGAACTTCTCTCCAAGATGCTTGGTGTGCCAGTCTATGTAGCACCAGATCCACTCACTGCGGTGGTGCGCGGCACAGGCATTATTACCGAAGACCCAGCCAAGTGGCGTGGAGTCTTCCTCGACGAAGATGCGATACTCCCGGAGAAATAGACTCTCGCCTGGTGCAGGCATTACGATTGCTCTCGTAGCGGTTGTTGCGCTTCTCATACTATTTCTTCGGTTTGTATTCCCAGGCGCTCTCCCCGCACTCTTCTCGCCACTCCTTTCTCTTGGCACGGGTATTTCTGAACGTGGTACTTCTGTAAACGAAACGCTTGCGCTTCAAAACGAAGAGCTCGTGCATGAAAACGAGGCGCTCAAGGCACGACTCCGAGACGTTGGCGCAGATGAGGCGCTGCCTTCAGAAGTAGGCATACTTGCTGGCGTGATGGCTCGTCCACCGCTTACTCCCTACGATTCGTATCTGCTCTCGCGAGGTACTGAAGCAGGAATCAAGACTGGTGCGATTGTATTTGCGCTTGGAGTACCAGTCGGAGTTATTGCTGAGTCAGGAAGCGGATACTCGCGCGCGCTCCTCTATTCTTCCTCAGGACAAGAAACAGGAGGATGGCTTGGAGAGGCAAGGGAGCCGGTAACGCTTCGAGGAAGAGGAGCGGGCACCTTCTCTGCTGAGGTGCCACGAGAACTTGCGGTAACAGAAGGGGATACCGTGTATATGCCTGGTCCAGGTGCAATTCCTGCAGGTACGGTGCGTTCAATTGAACGACACGCTGCGTCTCCCTCAGCACTGCTTCATATTGAGCCACTCGTGAATCCGTTTACGATAACGTACGTGCGCGTCTTGCCATGATTCGTGGAATAGTTATCGCGTTTGCTGTCCTTTCCCTGGTTGCTTTTCCGTACCCGCTTACCGTAGTGCTCTCGTTTGCCGCTTCACTCTTTGTGCCATGGCTTGCGCTTCTCCTTGGTCTCTTGGCTGATGCGCTCTACTACGCGCCTGGAGCTACGCTTCCATACGCAACCGTGCTTGGCCTTATACTCACACTCCTTGCGGTATTCGTGCGTAGATTTGTTCGCGAGCGTATTATGCAGTGATGAGGCGAAGACGAAATCGAGAGATAAACCCGGAAGATATTTTCCTAGACGCTTCAAACCTGCCTGCGTTTGAAAGCGGGCGTCTTGAAGGAAGGCTCGAGAAACCGCTCTCAGAAGGGAATCACTTTGGTCTTCTCATTGGAGCGGGCGCGCTCTTCATGATTCTCTTCATTAAGGCAATCACCGTCTCAGTGATTGGCGGAGAGGCGTATGCCGCACAAAGTGAACGCAACAGACTTCGACATGATGTCGTGTTTGCTGAACGCGGAGCTATTGTGGATAGAAATGGTGAGACGCTTGCTGGAAACGAGGGCAGTGATGAGGGTCTTCCTATTCGAAGCTATAAGACACCAGGTTTTGCGCACTTACTTGGCTATGTCTCGTACCCAAAGAAAGATCGACAGGGGAATTACTTTGATACAGAGATAAAAGGGCTTGCGGGAGTTGAGCGCGCGTTTGAGGATCGCTTGTCTGGTGAAAACGGTACGCTCTTGATCGAAGAGAACGCGCTTGGCGATATACAGTCTTCAGGAACCATTGTGCCACCTATTCCAGGAGAAACACTTACGCTCTCTGTTGATGCACGTGTTGAAAGTGCTCTCTATGACGCTATTAAAGAGCTTGCAGACAAGATTCCGTACAAAGGTGGTGCCGGTGTAATCATGGATGTTGAGACTGGGGAACTTATCGCACTCACTTCATATCCTGAATACGATCCAAACATTCTCTCGTCAGGAGAGCCTGCAGACGTGATTGCAGGATACGCCACTGATCCACGAGAGCCGTACCTTGATCGCCCTGTCTCTGGTCTCTATACCCCAGGCTCAATCGTAAAACCCCTGATTGCCGCAGGTGCGCTTTCAGATGGGATCATCTCTGCTGCAAAACAAATTGTCTCAACCGGTAGGCTTGTAGTACCAAACCCGTATAACCCGGACCAACCCTCTATCTTTAATGACTGGAAGGCGCATGGTGCAACCGATATGCGGCACGCAATCGCGGTATCCTCTGACGTCTATTTCTATACGGTCGGTGGAGGATTCGGAGATCAGAAAGGTCTTGGTATTGAACGACTTGATTACTGGTACAAAGCATTTGGTCTTGATACCACTACCGGTATAGAGCTTGAAGGGGAGAACTCTGGATTCCTCCCGACACCCGCTTGGAAAGAAGAAACCTTTGAGGATCCGTGGCGTGTGGGAGACACCTATAACACCTCCATTGGTCAGTACGCGGTACAGATCACCCCGCTTGAAGCGGTGCGTATGACTGCCGCTATCGCAAACGGTGGCAAACTCTTGAAGCCAACGGTGCTTGGGGGTGCTCCTGTTGAAGGAGAAACAATTGCCATAAGTCCAGAAGCGCTACAAGTGGCGCGCGAAGGCATGCGACTCAGTGTGCTTGAAGGGACTGCCAAAGGATTGAGTTCGTATCCGTATGCAAAAGCAGCAGGAAAGACAGGTACGGCACAGCTTGGGTATCATAACGAGTGGTACAACTCGTGGGTGATTGGATTCTTTCCGTTTGATAAACCAAAGTATGCGTTTGCAGTCGTAATGGAACGTGCGCCTGCGGGCACAAGCGTCGGAGGTGTGTATGTTATGAGCCGCGTGTTTGAAGCGATGCGAAATACAGCACCGGAATACTTTGAAGAGGAAGAATAAGAAAGACGACACCTGTCGCCGTTGTCAATGTATCCCCAAGTTGACGCACGGGCCGGTGCCCGTACAATAGGGGAACTAACACTTTTACATGACTGATCAGGACACCGTCCTTTCGCAGGAGAAATTTGACGAGCTCGTAAAAGAGCTCGAGCATCTTAAAACCGTTCGCCGTTCTGAAATCGCTAAAAACCTTGAGTACGCTCGTTCACTTGGAGACTTGTCTGAGAACGCAGAGTATCAGGAAGCGCGAGAGCTTCAGGCTGCAACTGAAGAGCGTATTCGTAAGCTTGAAGAATTGGTAAAGCGCGCAACGATTGTGACTGATGGCAAAAAGAAAGACATCGTCGGCTTTGGTTCGTTCGTTTCTATTAAGAAAGAGGGAAGCGACGAGGCACATGAGTACAAGATTGTCGGCAGCGAAGAAGCAGATATGCGCGAGCGCAAGCTCTCTCACGTTTCTCCACTAGGCGCCGCACTCATGGGCAAGAAAAAGGGTGATGTGTTCACCTTTGAGACTCCAAACGGCAAGCAAACGTATAGCGTCAGCAAGGTGGCCTAACAAAACCACACAGAACGAAAACCCCACTCACACAGTGGGGTTTTCGTTATCCCCAGACACTACACAAATATGATGGGGGAGAGTGGGGGTAAGTGGCATATACTTGGCTATTAGTGGGATGAAGTGGGATTCATGGAATTCGATCCCTTCCGCACCCCTCCTATAGGTTTTGCCCTCTTCCTTCTTCTTGAGGCACTTCCTATCACGCGGAAGGATGATCTAGCTATGAAGTCTCGATGTTCCGCTCATTTCTAGCTCATGTTCATTGGAGAATACCGCCACACATTTGATCAAAAGAATCGCGTCTCACTTCCGGCTAAGTTCCGGAAGGATCTTGGTGCCTCAGTTGTGGTGACGCGCGGCTTGGATAAGTGTCTCTGGGTATTCTCAAAATCTGCATGGAAGAAACAGGCGGAGGTATTTTCTGCGCACTCAGCAGGAGGCGCAGCAGGAAGAGGTCTTGCGCGCCTTATGCTTTCAGGCGCCTCTGAGGCTGAGGTTGATAAGTCTGGTCGCATCCTCGTTCCTGACTACTTGAAGTCGTTTGCAAACCTTTCTGAGAAGACGGTCATCGCGGGCGTGTCTGATCGCGTTGAAATTTGGGATGAGTCAGCATGGACTACCTACACTGCCGCTATTGAGCGCGACGCTGACGCGTTTGCTGAGACGCTGGCGTCTCGCTAATACACTGCTATGACTGTCCACAAAAGCGTACTCCTCACCGAAGCAATCGATGCACTCAATGTGCAGCAGGGAGATACGGTTGTTGATGGGACTGTCGGAGGTGCAGGACACTTCGCGGCGCTTCTTTCACAGCTTGGTCCTCAGGGAACCTTGCTTGGTATTGATGCTGATGCGGAAGCAATAGCGCGCGGAAAGGAGGCAAGTGCCTCTGCGCTTGCGAAAGTGAGCTTAGTTGAAGACAACTTCCGTAATCTTTCTTCCATCCTTAAGAAACAGGGCATTGAGACCATTAATGGCGCACTGTTTGATCTTGGCTGGAGTAGCTACCACCTCTCGTCAGGTCGTGGTTTCTCGTTCCGCGTTGATGAACCGCTTCTCATGACCTATGGAGATCCTGCGACTGCCGCTACGACTGCTGCAGATGTGGTAAATCAGGCGACGGAGGAAGAACTCTCCGATCTCATCTTCACGCTTGGTGAAGAGCGCTTTGCTCGTCAGATTGCTCGCGGGATTGTGGAAGCAAGAAAAGACGAGCGCATTCTTACGACACTCCAGCTTGCACAGGTGATTGAGGACTCGGTACCAGCGTGGTATCGAAATCGTCGCATCCACCCTGCGACCAAAACCTTCCAGGCACTTCGCATTCATGTAAATGATGAGCTTGGCGCAGTGCGCGAAGGACTTACTGCGGCACTCACGCATCTTGCTGACGAGGGCCGCATTGCAGTCATCACATTCCACTCAATTGAAGATCGCATTGTGAAGACGATGTTTAGAGATGCTGCACATGAGGGTCTTGGCTGCCTTATTACCAAAAAGCCAGTCGCACCTTCTTCAAGCGAACTAAAGGAGAATCCTCGCGCACGAAGCGCGAAGCTTCGCGTCTTTGAGAAGGGTGCCTGTCTCAAAGTAAAGGCGAAAGCACTTCCTACTTATACCTATGCCTAGCCGCACGATTCAGTATCTAGCATACGCATGCGTCACACTCGTGGCGGCATATATCGCACTCTTTGCGACCACGCTCTTCTTTGCGAGCGTACGAAGCGGCCTTGCAGCTGAACTTCGCGAACGTGAGTCTGTAGTTGCTGCTCTTGAAACTGACTACTATGACGCTATATCTCGCATAAATGCTGGAGACTATGTCTCTCTTGGTCTCGTCTCTCCTGTGGCTGTTGAGTATGTAACTGAGGGAGGCGACACGGCAGTCACCAGGGCTGACCGATAAACGGGATGGGACGATGCGATCGACGCTCCGCCTCAAACTCCGATTCTTCTCCATAGCGGTCATAGCGTTTGCGCTCCTGGTAATTCTCCGGCTCTATTTCGTTCAGGTGATTGATGGGAACGAGTATGCCATCAAGGCAGAACGTCAGTATGAGAAAGCGAGTCAATCGCTCTTTGATCGAGGCACTATCTATTTCACCCGAAAGGATGGCACGCTTCTTACCTCTGCAGGTCTTTCGACTGGATTTAGGCTTGCGATTAACCCGAAGCTTCTTAAGGACCCTGATGCAGCCTATGCACTTATCACGGCGCACACTCCGGTCGATCACGATCTTTTCTATGCTGCAGCAGCAAAGACTGATGACCCTTATGAAGTAATTGCTGAGCGCCTTCCTGAGGCGGTAGGGGAGGCGCTCGCTGGTGCAAAGATGCCAGGCATTGTGATTGAACGAGAGCGTTGGAGAAGCTATCCAGCAGGTAAAGACGCTGCGCAATCGGTAGGACTCGTTGCCTTTTCGGGAGACGAAGAACTTGCTGGTCGCTATGGACTTGAACGCTACTACGAATACGCACTCTCACGAGAGAGCAATGGACTTTTTGGTAACTTCTTTGCTGAACTCTTTGCAGAAGCAGGAGAAGCTGCGGGAGATGGGCGAGGAGTGACTGAAGGAGATCTGATTACGACCATTGAACCAGTGGTTGCTGAGAAATTGGTGCAGGTACTCTCAGAGGTACAAGCAACTTATGGCAGTACCGAAACAGGTGGCATCATTATGCGACCTTCAACGGGTGAAATACTTGCGCTTGGCACCATTCCTACCTTTGATCCTGAAGCCTTTACCGAAGCAGATCCTGATACGTTTGGTAATCCGCTCGTGGAGAGTCAGTACGAGTTTGGTTCCATCATGAAGCCACTTACAGTTGCAGCCGGAATAGACGCAGGAGCCGTGTCTCGAAACACCACGTATGACGATACCGGCTGCACGACGCTTAACACCAAAACTATTTGTAACTATGACCTCAAGGCGCGTGGTGTGGTGCCGATGCAGGAAATCCTTTCACAGTCTCTGAACCTAGGCGCAGCCTATGTGGCAAACAAACTCGGGCATGAGCGATTCCGTAATTACTTCCTCGCTCTTGGGTTTGGTGAAGAAACAGGCATTGATCTCCCTTCAGAAGCCTCTGGAAACGTCGAGAACATTCGCACCTCTCCACGCGATATCGAATATGCTACCGCTTCCTATGGCCAGGGTATTGCAGAGACACCAGTGCAGATGATTAAGGCGCTCGGTGCGCTTGCAAACGAAGGTATGGTGGTGACGCCGCATTTGGTGCGTGCAATACGACTTGAGTCAGGTATTGAAAAGAAACTTGCGTGGGGTTCACCTGAACGTGTGTTCTCTCCTCAGGCAGTCGAAGACACCACAGCCATGCTGGTGCGTGTCGTTGATACCAAACTTGCTAACGGAACACTCGCAATCCCCACTATGAGTGTTGCTGCAAAGACGGGAACGGCACAGGTGGCAGGTATAGGGGGTAAATACGCTCAGGGACGCTATTTCCACTCGTTCTTTGGGTATTTCCCTGCGTATGAGCCTGAGTTCATCATCCTCCTTTACACCAAGGAGCCTGGAGGCGTACAGTACGCGTCTGAGACCCTGACGCACCCTTTTATGGAACTTACTAACTTCCTCGTCAACTACTACGCGCTCCCGCCTGATCGAGAGCAGCCGGTTTCTTCGCTATGAAATCCTTCCTTCGCGCAACTGCCGCATTCTTAATTGCGCTTCTTGCGCGGGCGGTGGTCGCTAAGTATAAGCCGCTCGTCGTGATGATCACGGGAAGTGTGGGGAAGACCTCTACAAAGGATGCGGTTGCAGCTGCACTCTCAAAACGCTTCTATCTTCGTGCAAGCGAGAAAAGCTATAACAGTGAGTTTGGCGTACCGCTCACTATTATTGGCGCTCAAAATCCGTGGAGCGATCCTTTGTCGTGGGTACGCGTGGTGGGTGAGGCGCTCGCACTGATTGTGTTTCCTAACCACTACCCGAAACTTCTTGTCCTTGAAGTGGGGGCGGATAGGCCGGGGGACTTGTGGCGCATTTTAAGTATTGTCTCACCAGACGCAGTGATTGTGACGAAGCTTCCTGATATACCGGTGCATGTCGAGCTCTATCCTTCAGCAGAAGCAGTACGTGAAGAAGAATTTACTCCTGCGTACGCACTCAAAGAGAACGCACCACTCATTGTGCTTGCTGACGATCATAATGCGCTCCAGCTTGCGTCACATCTCTCAGTAGATCTTCGCACCTTTGGATTAGCAGACGATGCACAGGTGCGTATTGCAAACGTCGTGCCAGCAATTGAGGAGCGCCTACCAGTTGGTATGCGCGCTGATTTTATACATGCTGATAAAGCGCATTCGTATACCGTACAAGGGGCGCTTGGTCGCTCTCAGGTATACGCACCTGCAGCGGCGCTTGCGGTCGCTTTCGCGCTTGGTCTAAGTGAACAAGAAGCGTTTGCAGGTCTCGCTTCGTATGTCCCGCCTCCTGGCCGTGCTCGCATCCTGAAGGGAGTACAGGGCTCACTGATTGTGGATGATTCGTATAACGCATCACCTGCAGCTGTAGAGGAAATAGTGGCGTCACTTCCTAAGCTTTCTCACGAGGGCCGTCGCATTGTGGTGCTTGGTGACATGCTTGAACTTGGTCGGTATTCTGCAGACGAACATGCGCGTATCGGAAGACTTGCAGCAACGCATGCTGATGTTGCGGTTGCTGTTGGGGAGCGGGCACGCCCGTTTGCTGATGCCGCTGAAGCAGCAGGTATCCCCGTCATGCGTTTTTCAACCTCTACTGAAGCGGCACCTGTCCTGGCTTCATGTGTGAAAGAAGGAGACTTGGTCCTCGTAAAGGGATCTCAGTCCATACGCACCGAACGCATCGTAAAGGCACTCCTTGCTGACCCTAGTGATGCGCGCCTCCTTGTACGGCAGGAGCCACAGTGGTTGAAGAAGGCATAAAGGTTGTATATACTAATGGCTTCGTTTCTCGTGTTGGGAGACGAAAAACCTACGAGGGAATGATCGATGCGTAGAACAAGAACACCGCGCGTAGTAATGGCTGGGGCTCCGGTCCTTAGGGATGGAGAGTCTGCCAAGACACCGCGGGTGATTGTCGATCATAGGGGTCGAAGGGTGGGGGTTGTCCGTGGTGACAACGAGCCAACCTTCGCTCCGTGGATGCTGTGTCGTCCGGAGTATCCGCGACCGGATACGAAAGACTAGGACTCCGCTCCTAGCGTACATGGCCTGGGCGCACCGCTTTGCGGTGCGCCCTTTCATTTTCCCCTCTGTCTGATAGAATCGCTTTCATCAGGGCTCCATCGTCTAACGGTTAGGACGCTAGCCTCTCACGCTGGAAATCGGGGTTCGATTCCCCGTGGGGTCACAACGACACAAAGCCGCCCGGAAGGCGGCTTTGTGCGTTGTGACCCCAGGCACTGTCCGTCTTTACCAACCCCACCGCTTCTGTCATA
>CAYXXJ010000010.1:0-13475 GCA_964469095.1 uncultured Candidatus Saccharibacteria bacterium | reverse complement strand
CACGGAGCTTATCTCGTAACATACCTCGCTCCTCCCGGCATCAGTATGCGCTAGGTTTTGAGTTTGTCCATCTGCCCCCACGAAGGTCCGCTTCTTGCTTCAGCAAGAATGGGTACTCCATTTGTTTGCGTGGAGTCTACTACCCCCTCCATAAGGGCACGAACTTTTCTAGCTATAGTCTCGAGCTGCTCCTCTCGCACTTCAAAAACAAGTTCGTCGTGTATCTGAATGAGGAGGTGTGCATCTTGCTCATGCCCATCAGTTTTGAGCATGTCTCCAATACGCACCATGGCAAGTTTAATAAGATCAGCTTGAGTTCCTTGAATAGGAGCGTTGATTGCTGTCCGTTCTGCCTGAGCACGGACATACGGAAGCGGCGATTTCATTTCAGGGAACTGTCGACGTCTTCCGAAGAGTGTTTCGGTATAGCCGTGTTTTCGTGCAAAGCCTTTTGTCTTCTCTAGATATTCAGCAAGTGTGGTGAAGGTTGCAAAGTAATCGTCATAGAACGCGTGTGCCTCTCCTACCGAAGTGCCGAGCGCACCCTTCAGCGAGTTCACTCCCATACCGTAGAGAATGCCGAAGTTAATAACCTTCGCTCGTCGACGCATCTCTGCGTCAACCTGTTCGGGAGCAACAGCAAAAACACGAGCGGCTACTTCTTGATGTACGTCGCGACCGCTCTTAAAAATGTCACAGAGTTTCTCGTCTCCTGAGAGAAACGCTGCAATGCGTAGTTCAATTTGTGAATAGTCGAGCGCAAGCATTACCCATCCCTTCTCCGCAACAAAAGCATTTCGAATGGCTCTCCCACGCTCGTCTTTAATAGGAATATTCTGGAGGTTTGGGTCTTGGCTTGCCATACGCCCGGTAGAGGCACCAATCTGAATAAACTTTGCATGGAGCCTGCCGTCTTCACCTATAGCTTCAGGGATTGCTTCAATATAGGTAGACAGAAGTTTCTGTACCTCACGATACTGGAGTACATCTTCCACAATAGGGTGGAGATCTTTTATCTTTGCAAGCTCACTCTCGCGTGTTGAGCGCTGTCCTGTAGAAGTTTTCTTCTGCCCTTTTGCAAGCAGTTCAAGGTCATCAAACAACACTTCCGCGAGTTGCTTGGGAGACGACACATTAAACTCCTTCCCTGCCGCTTCAAAGATGCGTGCTTGTATTTCTTCAAGCTCTTTGCGATAGGTGGTGCGAAGTGTGGTGAGTGTCTTAGTATCGACACGCACTCCGTCTTCTTCCATTTTCATAACCACAGGCACCAGTGGTTTTTCAATGTCTTCGTACACACTCTTTACACGACCAGCGTCGTTAAGCGCGCTCTCAAGATATGCGTATGCTTCATCAAATTTTCTCGTGTTTGCGTACGCGAGAATGTCTTCTTTCCCAGGGTTCGCAAAATCAGAATGCAAGAGCGCAAGCATTACTTGTGCTTCTCGGAACCGGAGCTCGTCAATTTGCTCCTCCTCACTCACCTCTTCGGAAACCTCCTCTTCTTCAATCTCTTCTTCCCTACCACCGATAAGCGCATCGAGTCGGGGGCGAAGCGAGCTGAAACCAAGCTCTTCAAACAGCACTCGAATCTTGCCTAGATCAGGGTGCTCTTTCCAGAGTGCCTCTGGAAGGCGGAACGTAATGGGTGCGTCTCGTCGTATGGTTGCAAGAGATTTGGAGAATCGAGCATCTTCTTCGTGCGCCTTAAGAAGACCGACGATACGCGGCTTTATGCCCTTATCAATAAGTTTCTGCTCGTTCTTGGCGAGTGTTTTGTAGATGTCTTCAACTGAGCCAAAGTTCACAATAAGATCTGTCGCTGTCTTATCCCCTATTCCAGGCACACCCTTAATATTGTCCGAAGGGTCCCCACGAAGACCCTTGTAGTCTGGGATGAGTGCGGGCGGGAATCCAAATCTCGCAATCACTGCTTTCTCGTCATAGAGAATAGTGTCGTTCAGTCCTTTCTTCAGGGTATATACCTTCACCCGGTCCCCAATAAGCTGGAGTGTATCCATATCGCCTGAGGCGATGATGATTTCAAGTGACTCGTCATCTTTTGTCTTTTCTACGATGGAACCGAGAATGTCGTCTGCTTCAAATCCTGGCTTGTCATACATAGGTATGCAAAATGCTTCGAATACACTGCGAGAGGAATTGAGCTGGTGCACGAGCGCATCTTCTGTTTTTGCGCGAGTCCCCTTGTACTGTTCATACGCTTCATGACGCACAGTCGGGCCTGGAAGGTCGTAGCAAGCAACAAGATAATCTGGTTCAAGATCAGCAATGATACGGATCAACATCGAAGCGAGCCCGTAGAGCGCGCCAGTTGGTTCTCCTTTTGGAGAAGTGAAGTCAGGAAGCGCGTGGTACGCACGATGGATGATCGCGTGCGCATCAAGGAGCACTATTCGCTTTCTGCCAAATTTTCCTCTAGTCATATGAAAGGGCGCGTGAGTTTTCTCCTTGGTGTGTAAATGTAAGCGCAGCGTCTGGGGTTGGAAGCGCGTCTGCTACCTGTTCCGGCCATTCAAGGAGAATAAGGTTCCCAGCGTCTCGCAGTGTTTCAGCAAACGAAAGTGGCCCGAGCTCTTCGCCACTCTTCAGACGATATGCATCGATATGTATGAGTTGTTTGAATCCTTTTTTATTTTCAGGAAGCGTATAGTTCTTTTGAAGCACAAAGGTGGGACTGGTGATCTCTTCGGTAACACCAAGAATTCTAGCGACACACTTAGTAAACGCGGTCTTCCCTGCTCCAAGCTCCCCGGTAAGGGTTACGAGTGTGGCTCTTTCTTGTGCAGGAGTAAGGTTCTCCATAAAAAGCTCAGCCTCCTGCTGGAGCGTTTCCAAAGAGTCTATCTGCTTGAGCATCCCCCTATTCTAGCAATGTATAGAAAAAGGGCCCGGCATACGTAGCCGGGCCCTCCTCATAGTTCTGTGTGTTAGCGTCGACGACGACGTTCACAGCGGTCCCCTTGCAGGGCTTCGCCGATCATGCCGCCTATTTGTCGTGCCAGCCGGCATTCACGAGCGTCGTTTGCGTCGGCATAACCGCCGCCACGACGTCGAGACATACCACCTTCACCGCGACGATAGTTCATGTGCTGTTGCCGCAAACATCCCTCACGGGCCATTTCAGCATTGCGACGAAAACGTGCGCGTTCCGCAGGATGCAGCTGTCGGCTCCAGCCGATAGCACACCTCATGCGCGGATTGACGATGAACGGTGGTTCGCGGCGACCAGTCACAAGGCGGCGAGCTTGTTGTTGGCAAAAACGCGGATCAGAGCTTCGGCAATGGAATTCGCCTCGGCCCGTAGCGCGCACTCGTCCTTGCGAACGTTCACCGCGACCGAAGTCGCCGCGCGTCGCGTTGTGGCGACGCATGCAGGCTTCATAGACCGCCGGGTTCGTGTAGTAGTCGTTGTTTTGTCGACACGGCGTTTGGGCCTCAGCTACCGGAGCAGCCAAAAACAAAACGGCGAGCATAAAGACTCCAATCACACAGCTTGCAATGTACTTAAGCATATTCCCTCCACAGGGTTATAAGCAGAATTGCTAAGATATATATTATCACACAGAATACATACTGTCAATACCCTCCTGCGGCCAAGCTACGCCCTTTTCTGGGGTGGTATCATAAGCCGCAAATGTCAGGAAAATTCGATACCGACGCAGAGGATGCAAAGCTTGCGGCACTGCGCGAGAAAGAAGAGGAAGATCTTGCGCGTATTCTCTCTGAGAAATACGATCTTACCTACACTGATCTTTCAGTAGTGCCGGTAAGTGTCGACGCGCTTCGTCTTATCCCCGAGGAGAAAGCACGCAAAGCTGAGGTGGTCGCGTTTGATCGAGCATCAAAGAAATTATCTGTTGCGCTTCGTAATCCGCAGAATCCTGAACTTGAAGCTGTCCTTACCGAACTTGAATCTCGTGAGTTTGTGCTTGAGAAGTACCTCGTTTCAAAACGCAGTCTTGATAAGGCACTCTCTCGTTATGAGGATCTCTCGTACGCCCACGTATCAACCACTGGCGTGTTTGATATCTCTGCAGAAGATTTCGATAAGCTCTCTATTGACTTCTCGTCTCTCGCCTCTTTAAAGACTCATCTCGATACTATTCTTGCCTCGGCAAAGACTGCTCAAGTTTCTCGAGTACTTGAGGACGTGGTCGCTGCAGCCCTCGTAATGAAAGCCTCTGATATTCATATTGAACCTGAAGAAAAACAGGTGCGTCTTCGCTTTCGTCTCGATGGCCTTCTTGAAGACGCATACATCTTTGATCAGCACACCTATAAGCAGTTGAATTCTCGCGTGAAGCTTCTTTCGGGGCTTAAGTTGAACGTTGAAAACAGCGCCCAGGACGGCCGCTTCACGATTGCTATTCGTGGCTCCGAGATTGAAGTGCGTACTTCGGTTATCCCTGGAAACTATGGTGAGGCGTTGGTGCTTCGTCTTCTTGATCCCTCGACTCTGGGCCGCTCATTTGAAGCTATGGGTGTAAACGCAAAACTACTTGCCCGCCTTCGTGAAGAGATTCGTCGCCCTAACGGCATGCTCCTTACTACCGGACCTACCGGTTCAGGAAAGACCACCACGCTCTATACCTTCCTCAAGGAACTCCACACTCCTGACACCAAGATCGTGACACTTGAGGATCCTATTGAGTATCACCTTGAAGGTATCGTGCAGACGCAGATTGATCATAAGAGCTATACCTTTGCGTCAGGTCTTCGCTCCATCCTTCGACAAGACCCAGACATTATTCTGGTCGGAGAGGTGCGAGACGGTGAAGTTGCAGAGACCGCTATACAAGCCGCCCTTACCGGTCACTTTGTATTCTCTACACTCCACACCAACAACGCAGCAGGTACCTTCCCTCGCCTTGTTGATCTTGGTGTTGATCCTAAATCATTTGCATCAGCGCTTACCGTGGCAATGGCTCAACGACTCCTTCGCACGCTTGATCCAGAAACGAAGAAAGCACGTCCTGCTACCCCAGAAGAGAAGGCTCTTATGGAAAAGGTGTTTGAGAATATTGCAGATCCATCCCTACGCCCCGCTTCGTTTGATACGGTGTATGACGCGGTTCCTGGAGAACAGGGTTTCTCAGGATACAAAGGTCGCACTGGCGTACACGAAGCTATCTTCATGGATGAAGAACTTGGCGCCTTCCTTCGCGACAACCCTTCAGAGGGTGATATTCAAAAACATGTGGTTCGTCAGGGATACCTCACCATGGCACAAGACGCCATCACTAAAGTACTTGCAGGTATTACCTCTCTTGAAGAAGTCGCCCGTACGGTTGAGCTTCCTCGGGTATAGAAAAACCCGCGTCGCAGTGCGACGCGGGTCTATCTGTTCAGGGGATTAGTGTCACGGACGTGAATCTACACACACAGATGCTACCCGACAGCGGACATCCACATATGAGTCTTCCAGTGACTTGGACTCGGAAAGACGACTAAACCGGCCCCCACAGACTGCTGGTGTTATTTTAACGCCACCTCCAGCTGGGCACACCTATCACATACAGAACCCTCCAGGCCGAACAACACGCCTGAGGATGCTTCCAGCACTCTGCCCGGAGGCAGAACCAGAAGGTCCTTGGGGAGTCGCCCTCAGCCGTCAAGCCTTGCCTAGAGGGTTCTATATACGATTCTGTTCTTCAGGAGAGCTTTGTCGGGGACAGAAAAAGCCCTGTGAAGGTTCTCACAGGGCCCGTTCCCCTGTATACTGGGAGAGTAGCATACCCTCTTTTTATGTCAACCCCTCCGCAGCTAAGCGAGAAAGGACCCCTTGAGGGAGATCAGGGGCTCGATTCAGCGCTTCGCCCTTCACTGTGGGACGACTATGTAGGCCAGGGACACGTAAAAGCGAACGTACGTATCGGTCTTGATGCAGCAAAGAAGCGTGGCAGCATGCCTGAGCACATTCTTTTCTATGGACCTCCGGGTGTAGGAAAGACGACTCTCGCTCACTTGGTCGCAAAAACACTAGGCTCCCCACTTAAAACGACTTCTGGTGTCGCAATTGAACGAGCGGGAGATCTTGCGGCAATTCTCACTAATCTTGAAGAAGGTTCCATTCTCTTCATTGATGAAATTCACCGGCTTGGCACCAAGATAGAAGAGCTTTTGTATCCTGCACTTGAATCGGGTTCGCTCGACATCGTACTTGGTAAGGGTCCGTCGGCACGCACCGTTGAACTTGCCCTTCCCCGCTTCACGCTCGTGGGTGCAACCACCAGAGTTGCTCAGATCTCAGGACCGCTCCGTTCTCGTTTTGGTGGTGGTGTGTATCAGCTTGATTTCTATTCAGACGAAGATGTTCGCTCTATTTTGAAACGTTCTGCTGGTCTTCTAGGACTTACGCTAGAGGACGGCGTAGTGAACGCACTTGCATCTCGTAGTCGCGCGACTCCTCGTGTAGCGAATGCACTCTTAAAGCGCGTGCGCGACTATGCGGAAGTGCATGACGCCCCCCTTTCACTTGATGTATGTGATGAGGCGTGTGAGTTGTTTGGTATTGATTCACTTGGTCTCACCAAAGATGACCGCCGCTATCTTGAGACCCTTCAGGAAGGCTTTAAAGGGGGTCCTGCTGGTATTCGTGCGCTCGCTTCTGCGCTTCACGAAGACCCTGATACCGTTGAAAACGTGTATGAACCCTATCTGCTTCGTCTTGGGTTCATTGAAAGGAGTCCTCGAGGACGCATGCTCACAAATAAGGGTCGTAGTTACCTTGCCGACTAGCCTATTGACAAAAATAGACGGGTGTGATAGTGTATTGGGGTCTGGCGGCTTGTGCTGTCAGCGATCTAGTCTTTTCGGCGAAAAAGGAGGCAGTGTTTGTCTCATCCTTCAAAAGTCCCGCGCTAGTTACGGGACCTGTTTAACCGAAGCGCTAGGCCCCTCGACTGAAAGATGTCGGGGGGTTCGCTTTTTATAATCTTGCTGGCAGCTTGGGACGAAGTTAGAACTTTTCTATATCCACTGCCATTCAGTCTTATGCCTAGGAAGTGAATCTATTCCCTCTTCTCTGTCAAACTTCGTACTACGGTTTCTTGAATCATTTGTTTCTTCATATCCAAACTGTAGGCCTTCTCGTTCCCCTTCTTTTCCATATCGAAGACTACCAACATATGCCATGGCCCGCTCCTGGGCATTTTTCCCTTTTTGATCGAAGAGTTGCCATACTTTATCCCGATGCTTTCGTAGAAACGCCTCTACCTCCTGATGGAGCGCTTCATTTCGTGGTTCGTGATCTCCTTCCCATGCCATATGCTGATAGATACCAACATAGGCACCAAGAGCGGTTAGAAAGTCAGGTTTTGTTTCTTTTTTCAGTACGTTTATTGTTTCTTTCTGTTTTTGCTCTATAACGTTCGGAGCTGCATGGGTCTCAATACGGTCGTGAAGTTCTGTAAGACGAGCAAGTGCCTCTTGAGAAAACACTCCCTCAATCTCTTTTAGATACATTCGACCAACCCCGATAACTCTCAAAGGATCAGAATCGATGGAAGTGAGATAAGGAGCGAAGTTTTCTCCAATATCCTTTGGGAGTTTATGTTTTTCTCGATTATTGCGTTCTATGTTCATACAAAGAAAGTATAACTTGCTGGAAGACTAGGATTCGAACCTCTTTGGTATAGTTCCCTCATGGCCGGTCACTCAAAATGGGCGCAGATAAAGAGGCAAAAAGCAGTTACTGACGCGGCACGTAGTCGTGTCTTTTCTCGTTTTGCACGTGAAATCGCGCTTGAGGCAAAGAAATCAGGAGGTGTACTTTCCTCCCCTGGTCTTGTTGCGGTCATCGCACGAGCCAAGGCAGCGAATATGCCTAAAGACAATATCGAACGAGCAGTTGCAAAAGGAACCTCTAAAGACGCTGGCGAACTTGAACAAGTTGCGTATGAATTCTATGGACCAGGCGGTATCGCTCTTATCGCAACCGCGGTTACTGATAGCAGAAACAGAACAACGCAAGAAATAAAACATTTGCTCTCAAAAAACGGATACGAACTTGGCACGCCAGGAAGTGCTTCCTGGGCATTCACTCGCCTTCCTGATGGTAGGTACCAAGCAAACGAACCCCTTATGGCGATTAACGAAGCTGATGAGGAACGCCTCTCCGCACTCCTTACTCTTCTTGATGAGCAAGAAGATGTACAAGAAATCGTAACGAACGCCGAAGGCTATGCGAGTACTAGCGATTGATCCTGGGTTTGATCGACTCGGCATTGCGGTTGTTGAAGGCAATGCATCGCGCCCCACTGTCATTTGGAGTGATTGTATTCAACCACCTAAGGGTGACAAAGAAATGCGGCTTGCTGCAGTTACAAGTGCAATTGCGGGGGCACTTCACACCTACACTCCTGATTGTTTTGCACTTGAGACGCTCTATTTCAGTACGAATAAGAAGACGGCACGTGGGGTGGCGGAGGCCCGGGGTGCAGGGCTCTCTGCAGCAGGAGCGGTTAAGGTGCCAGTGCGAGAAATATCTCCAGGGAGTGTAAAGCTTGCAGTCACTGGAAACGGACGAGCTGATAAGGCGGCAATTGCCCGAATGATTCCCCTCCTTGTCTCACTTCCTTCTAAGAAACGACTTGATGATGAACTTGACGCAATAGCGGTAGGGATCGCGGCACTCTCTTTGGGAGCCTTGTAGTCCACACAATTCCCGTTATTCACTTGCGCCTCATCGACTGTCTTGTTACATATATGGTGTTCCGCCTTTGGGCGGCATGACAAGATAACTTTGCAGCATGCACGACGACGAGTTTAACGACGCGGACGTAACCGAAGAGGATGACGCTCCTTTCGAGACCGATGAAGAGGGAGATGCAGTAGAGCCTGAAGATGACGGAGAAGACTTCGACAAACACGGCTTTACTACTGAGGAAGAGGAACCCCTCTAGTTCCCTCGTATGTGAGACTAGCGACCCTTTTAGAAGGGTCGCTATCTCTTTTATGTGTTAGGATGCCCCGTATATGGTGCGACGCAAGCAGTTTTCTCTTAAGAAACTCTTCCACTCTCCTCCTCCGTTTCTTCGGGCAGGTTTCGTAGCGGGAGGAGCACTCCTAGTTGGTTTTGGTATTGGTCTTATTTGGATCGCTCTTGAGCCAGTGCCTGATATCAATACGCTCTCTACACGAAAAATCAGTGAGTCCACTCGCATTTTTGATCGCACTGGAGAAACCGTACTCCACGATCTTAATCCGGATGTTACTAGAAGTATTATTCCTCTTGAGGACGTCTCTAAAAATATTCAGGAGGCGACTATCGCAATCGAAGACTCTGCCTTCTACTACCACAATGGTATTAGTATCCCCGCAATCATTCGTGCGATTGTGGTCGATATCACGACCGGAAGTCTTGCGCAGGGCGGATCTACCCTCACCCAGCAGGTTGTAAAAAACACCCTTCTTACGAACGATAAAAGTTTCGTGCGCAAGATTCATGAGTGGGTGCTGGCCATAAAGCTTGAGCAGCGTTACACAAAGGATGAAATCTTGGCGCTGTATTTCAACAACACCCCCTACGGAGGTACCATCTATGGTGTTGAGGCGGCAAGTCGTGCGTTCTTTGGGAAGTCAGCGAAAGAAGTTTCAAACGCTGAGGCAGCGTATCTTGCTGCCCTTCCCCAGGCACCAACCTACTTCTCTCCCTATGGAAATAACCGTGAGGCTCTTGAGAAGCGTAAAAACCTTGTGCTTGAGCGCATGCTTAAACTTGGCTACCTCACGGACGCAGAGTATGACGAAGCTGTCGCGGAGAAGGTCACCTTTAGTCCAAGTCGAGAGAACTCCATTATTGCTCCTCACTTTGTGTTCTATATCGAGGAATACCTCGAGGAAAAATATGGTCCTACAGCTATCACCCAAGGGCTCACTGTCACCACCACTCTTGATGTAGATTTACAGCACGAAGCTGAGGCGGTAGTGAATCGCTACGCACTTGAAAACCAAAAGAAGTTCAACGCTGAAAACGCGGCACTTGTTGCCATGGACCCTAAGACAGGACAGATCCTTTCTATGGTTGGTTCGAGAGATTATTTTGATGACGCGATTGATGGCAACTTCAATATCGCCCTTGCTGAACGCCAGCCTGGTTCTTCATTTAAACCTTTTACGTACGCCGCGGCTCTCGCAATGGGTTACACCCCAGACACCATCATTTTTGACCTTCCTACTCAATTCTCTACTGCTTGTAGTCCAAGCGGCATCTTTGAACGCGAGTATCCTTGCTACGCACCAGGAAACTATGATGACAAGTTCCGTGGTCCAATGACCTTCACCACTGCCCTTGCTCAATCAATTAATATTCCGGCGGTGAAAATTATGTATATCGCTGGTATCGATACTGTGATTGATCTTGCTACCAAGATGGGTATTACCACTCTAGGAGACGCAAAACAGTATGGTCTTTCACTTGCACTTGGCGCCGCTGAGGTTCGTCTCCTAGATATGGTTGATGCTTATTCAGTCTTTGCTGCTGAAGGCATGAAAAACCCTCCTACCGGCATATTGAAGGTGGTAGATGATGAGGGGCGTGTGCTTGAAGAATTTGAAGTACATCCTGAACTAGTGCTTGATCCGGGAGTTGCTCGAGATATGTCCTACATGCTTTCCAATAACGAAGCCCGCTTCCCTGAGTATCCTGCGAATAACCCGTTCCATTTTGAGGGATATGATGTGGCTGCTAAAACCGGTACCACTAACGATTATCGTGATGCGTGGACTATTGGATACACACCTGGAATTGTGGTTGGTGTATGGGCGGGTAACAACGACAACACCCCAATGACTAAGGAAATTGCAGGTTATATTGTTGCCCCTATGTGGCACGAGTTTATGGAGGTTGCGCTCCAAAAACTTCCACAAGAATATTTCTCTGAACGCCGCCCTATTCCAGATAACGCACCGGCAGCACTACGTGGTGTCTATTCAGATGGTCGTTCTATTCACGATCTTCTCTGGTGGGTAAATAAAAACAACCCACTAAGTGGTGGTTCTTCACGAAATGATCAACAGAGCCCGTATTGGGAATATTCTCTGCACGCTGATTTCACTCAAAGCTCTTCAACAGAAGAAGTACCTGAACAGGAAAACTAAAAGAAACGGCGGAATACCCGCCGTTTCTGGTACTAGACCAATTTATCTCTATAGCGACCAAGAAATACTGGCCATTGTGAGTGTGTTGGCGAAGGAAGGGAGTCGATAGTAAACCACCTAATCTCGTCGTGTTTATGTGGTTCCCCATTCTCTACCTTCGTTGGGTCAATATGTACTCGAAAGTCGAGTGCAACCCAATGTGTTTTATTTCCATCGTGTTCGCGATGTACATCGCGGTATCCAAGAAACTCAAATGAACGTATTTCGGTTCGATACTCTTCGTATATCTCCTTTCGAAGTGTTCCTTCGATAGTATCCCCAAACTCTAACCCTCCCCCACCCGGGTCCCAGGTACCATGTTCATCTCGACAAAGAGTGTTTCGTTTGGCAAATAGATATCTTCCCTCTCCGTCGTGACACGCAAATACGATGGTGACACCTGTATAGTCGTGTCCTTTCTTCATATCTTACTCTCCTGTTCTTCTTGGTTAATTTTACTACAACCTACTGATTCATAGGCATCACGAGATATAGGAATGAGTTATCTCCCTGTCCTCGTATAACTAACGGGCGTCCTATACCTGCCGCCTGAAGGGCAATACTCTCTGCACCAATACCGCTCATAGGTGCCGCTAGATAACGATGATTAAACGAAAGTTCAAGACCGTCTCCAGACACTGAAGCACTAATGTCTTCCGAAGTCTCACCTATATCTGCATTACGAGCAGAGAATGCAATCTTCTTACCTTTCGAATCAAGAGCTATGCGAACTTTTTGGAATGAATCAGAGAAAACCGCAGTACGCTTTAGTGCTGCTTCAAAATCCTTCTTAAGAGTTGTCGCTTCAGCACTAAAAGCTTTAGGAATGATTTGTGCGTAATCTGGGTACTGCATAGCTACTAATCGCGTAACTACTCTTCCTCCCTCCCAAGAGAAAGAACACTGATGCTCGTCAGCGGTAACTTGTATGTCTGTATCAGGTAGCACCTGCATAATATCTATCGCATTCTTTGCAGGAATAAGAATAGAGAATGGTGAAAGAGTACCTGTTACAGTTACTTTCTTTTCTGCAAGTCTAAATGAGTCAGTTGCCACTGCTTTTACTACCCCTCCCTCTGCTGAAAGTAAAATGCTAGCGAGCTCTGGGCGTACTGTTGAAACTGAGGCGTAGTTTGCAACAGAGGTAAATAACGATTTAAGAATAGCTCCAGGAAGTGTGAAGGTGGTTTTAGAAGACTCTGGAGATGAAAGGGTTGGCATATCATCATAAGAGAGAGTCTTGAGGGTACTTTTCCCTTTATCAGTTGAGAGAGTAAGAGTATCTCCAACGGTTTCAAGTGAGACAGTTCCCACTCCTGATAGAGAGTTGGTTATTTCGCGAAAAATAGCCGCTGGGAGCGCGATAGCACCTGGAGTACGAGTAATTCCTTCAACAACCATTTCAATACCTGTCTCAAGGTTTGTGGCACGGAAGGTGATAGAGTCTTTTTCTGCAACAAGAGAGATTCCTGAAAGAGCCGGTAGTGCGAGTACTTTTCGTTCAGAGAATTTAGCAACTATTCCTACTACCTCTCCTAGTATCTTTTTTTCTAATGAAATAATCATACTAAAGATGTATTAGTACTGTTGATAGGTGGAAAACTCATTTTTAGAGCCTATTCCCTCATTACTTCCCTTCACTAAAAAAACATAAACTGGGGATAGTGAAGGAAAAAAGGAAAAGAGAACTTGAATAACATTTTTCACTAAAACCATACCTTTAGTTTTTCCTAACTCTATCCACGACGTTATTGTACGGTTATTCATAGGTTTTCCACAGACTTATACTAATAATCCACGGATATCCTGAATCTCTTTTGCAAGCTCAGCATCCTCAATCACCTCTCGCTTTACCTTCTCACAAGAGTGAATAACAGTTGTATGGTCTCGACCACCAAGTTTTGTACCGATAGTTGGGTAAGAGACTGAAAAATCTTCGCGTAGAAGATACATAATCACCTGACGTGGACGAACTACTTCCCTTCTACGGGTTTTTTCATAGATTGATTCCTCATCGATACCATAGAACTCAGCCACCTTAGACACTACATGCTTTACTGAAACAGTTTTTGCAGGTCGAGAGAATGAGCGAAGAGACTGACGTACCTCCGCAATATCTGGGGCTGAACCTTTAAGTTGTGCGTGACAGACCAGTGAGTTAATAACACCCTCTAATTCACGGATAGAGCCAGACACATTAGTTGCGACATACTCAATAACCTCAGGAGAAAGAAGTACCCCATGAAGTGCTGCTTTTTTCTGAACAATAGCTACACGCGATTCAGCGTCTGGTTCAGAAATATCAACCGTCATAC
>CAYXXJ010000009.1:11420-13615 GCA_964469095.1 uncultured Candidatus Saccharibacteria bacterium | reverse complement strand
TCTATACGCATGTGACCGACGCTCATCTACGAGAAGTGCATAAGAAGTTTCACGGCCGGGGAAGATAAAATTCAAAAATAGTTTTGCTATAGTTCCTGCATGCGTATTGTCTCGTGGAACGTAAACGGTATACGTGCAGTTCACAAAAAAGGACTCTTCCTCCCTTTCATACAGCGCCTGAAACCAGACGTACTATGTCTTCAGGAAACAAAAGCACAGGAGGGACAGGCAGAACTTGATCTTCCCGAGTACGAAGAGTACTGGTGTTCTGCAGAGAAGAAGGGGTACAGCGGTGTCGCTATTTTCACTAAAGAACCCCCTGTCGATGTGATGTACGGACTTCCAGAAGACATCGCTTTAAAATATGGACTTGATACGGACGGCTATGGAGATCCTAATAAAGAGGGGCGCGTTATTGCTGTTGATCTAGGAGAAGTGATAGTCGTGTCTGTATACACTCCAAACGCCAAGGACGATCTTTCTCGTATCCCCCTTCGCTATGAGCGCTGGGATCCAGCCTTCCTCGAATACATGAAGCGTCTTGAAGCAGAGAAACCAGTCATCTTCTGTGGAGATTTAAACGTAGCGCACACCGAGGATGATCTTGCGCGTCCCAAAGAAAATAAAGGAGTGAAAGGATTTACCTCTGAAGAACGGTCAGGCTTCCAAGCTTTTCTCGATGCTGGATTCGTAGACACTTTTAGACTCTTTAATAAAGGAAATGGTTTCTATACGTGGTGGAGTCACTTCGGAAATGCGAGAGATAGAAATGTTGGTTGGCGCATCGATTATGTACTTGTATCGAAAAAGCTCGCACTCAAGGTAAAGAAGGCAGAAATTCATCCTGACATTTACGGTTCAGACCACTGCCCTGTTTCAATTGTCCTATAGGACATACATGTGTGGATAATGTCCTTTACATAATTTCTAAAGGACATATTCTATAGTACAGACCAAGGCAGAGGAACTCGAAAGAGAGAGTCTACCTTGTAGCGGATTGTTCTTTGAGAGTTCTTTCATTCAGCTGTCGCAAGTAGCGCTCAGGTCATCCAACGACACGGGGCGAATCCCCGATTACACACACGGGAAACCTGTTCCACGTGAAAGCACCAGACAGTTGCACAATGAAGCCGCCAAACCGATTTCTCCTTGGTACTACCATCATTTCGCCCGCCCCATAATTTAGTACCAACCTGGTAAGGCGGCTTTTTGTTACCCAAGCTATGAAACGTGGTGCCTATCCATTATTTTCTTAAGTTCCGCTTCCTCAGCAGCCTCCTTCTTCTTTTTACCCGAATCCCCCAGCGCTCGTAGTTCAGCATCAGAAAGCTTTAACAACTCAGCTGTCTTAGTATCAAGATAAGACTCTGTGTTCTTCTTAGGATCCTCAAGAACCTCCTCTAAGAGGGCGTTTAGTATGTTCCCTATCCTAGGGCCTGGTTCCACGTGAAACTCCTCCATAAGGCGGGTTCCGTTCGTTTTAAGCATTCCTACAGATATTGGGTCTCTTAGGGCTTCCTCTACCATTGCCTTGTACTTCCTGAAGCGGAACGGCTGCTCTTTAGGTCTTCCCGTACCTATGCGGTCACAAATACGAAGATTCAGGAGATCCCATATATTCTCCTCCCCCACGTTCCTGATCATCCTTCGTACAGCTGAGAGAGTGATCTGATCAGGGTCTGAGAAGAACATGTGCCAGCGAACGAGTTTCGAGGTCTTCTCTATGGTTTCACGTGAAAAGCGTAGGTCAGAGAGCGCCTTCTGGCTTACCCTTGCCCCCACTACCTCATGGCCGTGGAACGTCCAGTCACGCTTCTCCTTAGACCATCTACGGGTCTCTGGCTTAGAAATATCGTGATAGAGGGCAGCAAGCCTAAGGTCTAGGCTCCAGCCCTTATCCGCAGCATGCTGGAGAGCCCTAAGGTTGTGTTCAAAGACCGTATAGCTATGGGCCTGGTTCTGTTCCACGCCTATACCCCTAAGGAGGTCAGGAGCTATATACTCAAGAAGCCCAAGCTGCTGAGAGAGCACCAAGGCCATCATAGGCTGGTCTGAGAGGAGAATACGGACGAATTCCTCCCTAATTCTTTCACGTGAAACATGGCCTAGGTTCTGGGCTTTCTTCTGGATAGCGGCTGCAGTATCAGAATCCAGGGCAAAATGAAGCTCCGCTACAAAACGTACCGCACGCATAA